>CAYJBU010000121.1:0-8186 GCA_964368155.1 uncultured Eubacteriales bacterium
CAAAACGAAATTTGCGGTAGATATAGCGAACTTTGAATAGGTGTGGCGACTTTTTTTAAACAGCTTTTTGTTCTGATGTCATAGCAGATAACTTGCGGTTACGATAACAACAATCAAGATTAGAACAACGATAAACATCAAAGTTTTTTCGTTTCTTGGCTAAATCAAGTTTGTAGCCGCAAAATGGACAATACGGCTCGTCGTCTTTAGATGGCTTAAATGGGAAAAAGGTAGATTTACAAACCTTACACAAAAACTGACCTTTACCACCATTGTTGTCATAGAGATACTCGTGAATAGCACCGCAATAAGGGCAAACAGTATTAGGCGGAACGACCTTGCCACCACGACTTTTAACAGGCTTAATATTGTTTTTAGCAATAAGTTCGTCACAGTCGTAAATCTTTTTCACAGCAGGCTTTTCAAAAACAGGCAAAGGGTCAACTGACAGTTTAAGATATTTTTTATCTGTAATCTTGTCGGGTTTAGGTGATTTGTAATCCTTGCCAAAGGCTAAAAAACAAAGATAAATAATCATCTGTCTTTGAATCTCAATAATGTAGAAAAGTTGCTTTATTAATTTTCGCATATAACTTGCGTTCCTTTCTTTCCTTTCGGATAGTTTAAATTGTGTTTGCAATTACAATTTTACCTCATTTGAGGGGGGGACGCAGTTATATATTATAAATTTTTTCAAATTGGCTTTAAATCAACGAATTTTAGGTGCTGTCCGTTGATTTTCGAAACAATATTTGACAGTACCAAATATTAATAGGAAGGTGCAATATGAAAAAGATTTTATTTTTAACTTTTATTGTTTGTTTATCATTAGCTGGGTGCAATGGGGAAACAGAGCCAAATTTTTCTGAGGGAATATATCCTGACAAAAATTGGAATAATATAGAGTTTCCAATTAATGATATTGTTATTCAAGACAAAGAAACAGCAATAAATATTGCATATGCTATTTTTTTACAATTTCAAAACCAAGGTGAATTTCCTGGTTATACTCCAGAATTAGTTTTCCATGATACTGAAGACGATTTATGGATTATCTCATTTTGGGAAGATAAGGAAGGTCTCTTAGGTTCTGACTTTACTGTTGTCTTAAATGCAGAAAATGGTGAAGTTGTTAAAATGTGGATTGGCGAATAAAAAAGAATGAATATTGACTGTCGCATTAAGGTAAATTTGCACAAAGAAACGTAGGGGAGGGCACACCCTCCCTTTTGGACAGGCTTGGGACTACATCGGGTTTGTGAAATTAGCCGAAAAAATTCGTTAAAGCGATAACTACTAATAAATGTAAGAATGACTTTCATGATGAAGATGTTTTCTTTGTAGTAACTTAAATTTAATTTTTTGCTTTAGTTTATTTTCCTATTGACTAATACATATCTATGTGTTATACTCTTGACATACTGACTAGTCGGTATGTCGCAATTGTAATGAGATGAAGTTTGAAAATAAATTATCAGATTGCAAGTTTGGTACTATTAAGTCATACGGCTTAAATTTTACTAAATACTAGCTTGCTCGCTAAACAAAAATAACTCAAAAGTTGCGGTTAATCAAGAAAGGATAATGGTATAAACTTGGTAAGTAAAAACAAAGAAGAAGATTATTTAGAAGGATACAACGAGGAAACTGTTAAATTTTTCAGTAATTGTGGATTTAACTTGATTCGCTTGGGCATAATTTGGGATGGGGTAGAGCCCTCTCCACTTATTTACAGTGATGACTATTTATATAAGATTAGTAATTTTATGGACATATGCGATAGATACAACATACATGTGTTTCTTGATATGCATCAAGATTTATATGCAAGACAATTCTCAGACGGTGCACCAGACTGGGCTTGTTTGACCGAAAATGAGGAGCATGTAACAGGAGATGTTTGGAGTGATGCATACTTGTTGAGTGGTGCAGTTCAAAACGCATTTACTAATTTTTGGAGTAATAAAAAATCTGAAGTTGGAATTGGATTGCTTGACCATTATGAAAAAATGTGGGTTCATATTTTAGATGTATTGGGAAATCATCCAGCACTTATTGGTTGCGACTTTATTAATGAACCATTTATCGGGGTAGGGGCACCAAAAATTTATAGTGCTTTATTCGAGAGTTTTGCAAAAAAATTATACGAAAAGACATTAGATAAATACTATCTAGGCGATATTTCTGGAATTTTTACAAATAAAGAAAAAATGCTTGAAGCTTTTAATGTGCTGTCTGACGAGGCTACCTACAATGAAGTAGTTAAAAAACTAGGTCACACAATCAAAAACTTTGACGAAAAAACTTTAACTCCATTTTATCAAAAAATGACGAATGCAGTTAGACTTTCATCGTTTGAGGGAATTATTATGATGGAGAATAATTATTTTTCTAACATGGGTATTCCTTGTGGTTTGGATAGGATAAATGATGAAAAAATTTGTTTTGCTCCTCATGGTTACGACTTAGTGGTTGACACTCCTGGTGTTGGTTCACTTTCGTCAAATGGAAGAGTGAAAGCCATTTTCGATGGTCATTTAAGCACGCAAAAAAGGTTGAATGCACCTGTTATTGTGGGAGAATGGGGTGCGTTTGGACATTATGAGGATACTATCCCGCAATGCAAGTATTTGATTTCTCTTTTTGAGGATAATTTGTGGAGTAATACTTATTGGTGTTATCACGCGAATTTTGACACTGTGCCTGTGCTAAAATATCTGAAAAGGGCATACCCTATTGCGATGATAGGTGAAATTATTTCTTACAGATATGATTTTGAAAACAAGTCCTTCGTATGTAAATGGAACGAGGGAGATATTACTAATGGAAAATCAGAAGTTTATCTTCCGTTTGTGTTGGTTAGCAACGAGTATGAAGTAATAAAAAAAGGCGAAGGTTGTATTGTGCACATCGAAGCTATTGGTGGAATGAGGGAAATTGAGTTTAAACAATAAAATTAACAATTGTAAAAGCTACTAGTATTGATTATTACAATCTATACCAGTAGCTGTTTTACTTGAGTATTAATTTTTAATTTAATCTCACTCAACGATGCCAAGGAAATACAAAAGGCTATAAATAGCAAGAAATACACCAAAACCAGTAATAACAACACCTGTCATAATTGGGCCAATAATTAGAACTTTGTTATCAATCTCTGTATTAGTAATATCATTGTTGTAAATTCTAATTTTAGTCTTATCTCCTACAAGAAAATTTCGTCCGTTGTAACTAATTTTAGGGGTGCGAGGAGTAATAGGAATTGAGCCTAATTTTTCGTATGTTTCGCCCTGAAAATTAAATCTATATTTGGGATAAAATTTAGTTGCACTATTGTTTTTTTCGAGTTCTTTTATTTTACCATTTTTATCACATAATGCAATAATTTCGCCATCGACAACATCATACGAATTTGAAAATCTAAATGAATTCGACAATATTTCTTTTGCACCGATATAAATTACTACCAATCCAAAAGCAAGAATCATAATAACTACTACAATCATAAAACACCTCTAGTTTCAAAAATTAAGCAAAAATGCCATTGCTAACTCAAACTTTGATACAAAACCAACATAGACTTTTCTTCATCGTATAAAATCAATATTTCATTGGAGCTCTCTGCATACTGTACGTACTTATATTCCGAGCTCCAGTCAAAGCCCATAGCATCATCTAGATTAACTACGCCGTCAAAAGTAGCAGAAAAATCTTTAAGTTTATCATGTGAATCATCTTTTTCGCTAAAGTCGATATTCTCATATAGGTCTTCTTTTTCGACACTAAGCTCAGTATAGCGCAACCCATCACCAAACCAACCTGAATTTTCCACGTCAAAGGTGATATGTGCACTATTAGGAATATCAATGCCCCATGTAATTTCATATCTTGTGATAGGAAACACCACGTTTAAATAATATGTAATACCGATAATGAGAATAATTACAATGGTTAATATAATCGTTAATATTCTGTGTTTTTTAACTAATTGTAACATTAAATTAATCCTTTCGCATATTAGCTGTTAAAAACTTTTAAAAGAGCTACTGCAACAAAAGAAGCAAAACCATGATTTAAACTGCCGGAAATTTTGTTATGCTCCCACAGAGTTCCTGTAAGCTCAGACATTTTCCCGAAATACATTTCAATTTCCTCAACTAACAAATCATACTTCTTTTCACGAATTAACAATTCCATTCTCAAATATATCCCCATCAAAGAGTTTGCCGGTTCAATTTCAAACCCAAGAGCACCATATTTGTCATGGTCTGGGCCTAAAATATCATATATTACTTTTTTTAGTTTATTGTACTTTGAATCGTTAATATCTGCAATGCCGAACATGAACGCATAATATTGGCACACTTCTGAGATGTTTCCTGTGTTGACAAGAATATTTTCATCGTTTCTTACTGCGTTATCTGTGAAAAATTCTCCGTTAAAGCTTTTTTCTGCTACAGTAATCTTCATCTTTGCAGATTGTTTCATAAGGTTATCATCAGAATAAAGTGTAGCTACTAGCTCAAGCATTCTTGCATAGAGCATGTTTGTTGGGTAGTTCACATCTTGAACCCATTCGTTAGCCTTTGACCATTCAACAAAATTCCAATTTGGGATTTTTTCTAGCAGTCCATCTTCATTAATGAATTGTTCAAGGTAATCAATTAAATCATAGCAGTAGTTTCTGAAAAGTTCTTTATCGGAATTTTGACTTCTTTTTGTTAAGTAATCATAAATTTCTAAAACTCCCCACATACCCCATTGAGGAATATGTTGACCTCCCATAGCATCGCCCGGATACGCCATTGCAGGCATACCTTTCGGTAAGTCTGGAACGTTTCGCACAACCGCAAAATTCTGCAAAAAGTCGTCTTCAACTAAAGTTTTACCCGTTAAAGCAAACTCGCTTTGCGATGTATAATAGCTGTCACAAAGCCAACCTGCACGCTCTCTTGTGGGGCAATCCATATAAACATCAACACTGTTTTGTCTGAATGTTTCAATTGCCGCTTTATAGATTTCTTTTAGTTTTTCATTTGTAGTGTTTAGTTCTGGCGCATCAAAAGTTGGATAAGCATACTCTTTGAAACTTAATTTCTCGATTACTACAGAACCTTCTTCAACAAGCACTTCTAAATATCTGAAAGCATATGCCTCGAAACTTTCAAACTCATGTGTTCCCACTGGAATAGATAGTTGTACTACATTATTAATTTGGTCTGCCAATCTTCTCAAAGAAATGAAATCTTCGTTTTTATATTCTTCAAACAGTAAAATTATTTTTGAATCTTTAGTAGCAGTTATTCTTAACCTGATAAAACCTGAATGTTCTCTGCAGTAATCAAACAGTGCAAATTCTTTTTCTTGAATTGAGGTATTAGAAAATTCTTTGCTCAAGACATTTATGTCAAAAAATTGAGCCTGTTGTGCTATGTATGCGGGACGATGTTCTATTTCGTCCAATGGAAAACCGAAAACAAGACTAGGGTCGATATCAATATATCTAGTTTTTACTGGTTTGTAGCTCTCGTCAACACGATACTTACCAACAGAAGCTACTTTTTTAACATTAATAATTTGATAATCAGGCAAAGGTGCATTTCTCCCCAACAGAGTTTTACTATCATCTAAAATCTCAATGTCACATTCACATAATCTTTCGTTTGCATAATTGTAAACTTCCCCAAAATGGCGTTGGTAGCTGTATTTCATGACTTTTTGTTCACGTTGTAAATTGCGATATCCTTTAAAATCATAACCAGTAGCGCAAAGGACATTGTTAGCAGAAGTTATCTCACAAATTAGATATCCCTCTTGATATACGCCGTAGAAACTGTTTGTGTTATAACTGACTAGTTCAATTTCAACTTCATTTTCGCCAACACTGACGTAACTTGATATATCTATTACATCTACTCTTGCATGGCCATGAGATGCTCTAGCAGGACCATAGCAGACAAATTTTTCGTTGATTTTAACACGATAAAAAGTTGCACCGGTTAAAGATATCTTTGCATCATTTGTGTTTTGGATACAAAAACTTGATTTCAAAATTGCAGTAATATTCATTTCCTTAGATAAATTTTTAAGAAAAATCGGCTTAGCTTTTAAAAAATACATATTTTTCCCCACCTTTTAATTTAATGAGTAGCGGTTTCACACGGCTCATCTATTACTTATTAATTATAAATTCTTACATCAAAAATCTCAGCTCTGTTTATCCCCCAAGATTCATAAATGTTGATTGAAACTTCAGCGATGCCAGATAAATCAACGTTTTTGCTCCATAAGCGTTGATAATTGTTCTCTTCAGACACAATATTTACAACATTATTATTTTTGTCTTTGAATACAACATCAAATGACTTTACCATTTCATCATTAACTTTATTGATTATTGGTGCAAGTCTTGAATGGTTCAAATCCGAGTTGAAAACAATTTCAATACTTTTGATTGATTTTTCTTTATCAAAACTAAAAGATACATTTTCGGATTTTCTGTTTTCAATTTTCTTAGACATCCAAAGATTTGGATTTCCAAAAGGTCTGGTATAACCGTTTTTAATATTTTCAGAAGTATAGGCATTTTGTACAGGCTCGGTTTTAAAGCAAGGTGTTAAGTTTACGTGCGATAAAAGCTCTCCCGTACCATTTATACTTCCGCCACTTCCGGAAAGATTGCTAAACCTAGTTTCAAAACCATAAATTCCGTCCTGCTCAGAGATTATAGGCAAAAAACCAGTTAACTTATCTTTTTGAAAAAATATTTTAGCATCTGGATTTTTTCTAATAAACACAAAAACTTTGTCAGTAAGGGAATCCTTATCATCAATTTGAATTTCAACCCAGCCTTCATTTTTGACATTAAAAGTTTTTGAAGCGATACATTTGTTAATACGATAATTCTGAACTACTCCGTCACTGTTATATACTTCAGCAGTAACTTCAGTTTCTTTTTCGCTTCCTAGATACAACATCACTTTATTAAGTTTGTTTAAAACAGGAATTATCAATCCGTAATTAGTGTTAATGTAACGGAAATGCTCAGGAGTGTCTAGCTGTGCAATTTGAGTTGACGAAACTGAGACTTTTGCATTTTGAGTTAAATCATTCTTATCAACCAAAGGAATATCTAGCAATGTAACATCTTGTTTTAGCAAGGATTGTTGTAATTCTGACATATGATTTTCATAAATGTCTGATGGGTTGATATTTTTATCTACACAAATACTAGCTGCACTGCCAACGGCTTGTCCCATAACAGCAGTAGTGGAAATCAGTCTAACAGAGCCTAAAGCTTCATGCGAAACGCTGATATTTCTGCCTGCAAAAAATAAGTTTTCAATATTTTCCGAGTATAAACATCTATAAGGAACGTCTGTTATTCCGTTTAAATACTCATGAGTACAACCCATTTCAGGATGAAGGTAGCCTTCGGGCGGATGGATATCAATAGACCAACCTGTATAAGCAATTTTATCCTCAAAGGTTTTTTGTTCATATAAATCATTTGCATTCATAATGTAAGGGCCAATTAGTCGTCTTGACTCACGCTTACCTGCTAAATAACCTATCCAGTTTAAATCATGTGTCGCAACATTTGAAAAGTCGCCACTGTTTTTGATATAATCCCAAATGCCATATACTAGTTTTCTAAGCTCAAGGTCGACATTAGCATCGTCGTGAATACTATCGACCAAACCTCCGGCTTCAACCCACCAAAATCCATAAAAACTGCCATCTGGTTGACGATTCATACTTCTGTGAATTCTGCAGTATGATGGCAACTCTTTTATATCCATAGCCCAATCAGGTTTTTCATATTTTACAGGATGTGTGGTTTGTACAGAAGTGAACAAAAGTGATGCTCCCATAGTTCTTAAATCACTCACTTCTGGTGCAAATCTTTCGTTAAATTCACTTTTTGCTTCTCTTCCGATTCTGTATGTTGCGCCTGCTAAAAATCCAACAGTGCCGTCACCGGAACAGTCCGAGAAAACTTTTGCTTCAAAATCATAAATTCTCTCACTTCTTAATTGAATTCCCTCAATGCTTACGATTTTATTCTCCGACATGTTAACCTTGTTTATTGTAGTGTTTAAAAAACAAGTTATATTTTTTTCTTTCATTACAATATCAAAGTAAATTTGGTCAAAATACATCCAACGCCATTTGCCACTTAAAGA
>CAYJBU010000122.1:0-1844 GCA_964368155.1 uncultured Eubacteriales bacterium
TTGTATAAATGCTTTATCTCAAACAGCCTTTTGGTTAGTTGCTCCACGGTGTCTTTATATTCTTCCTTGCAATATAGGTTATTAACTTCTTCTAAGTCGTTATTCATGTCGAACAATTCCCATTGTGGCCATTTTGAATTTTCTTGACCTTTGATGATATTCCCATCAAAATCACGAGCGCAATCTAAATAGCATATTAATTTATAGTCTTTCGTGCGAATTCCATAGTGAGGAGAAACTCCATGCTCACCATTTGCGGTCCAGTATCTATAGTAAATATCATTTACCCAACTGTCTTCATCTTCCTTGCCTTCAAGCAGTTTGCGAACGCTGATGCCTTGCATATATTCAGGAGCATCTACTTCTGCATAATCTAAAAATGTTGGTGCAAAATCAAGGTTTGCTACCTGTCCTTTAACTACTGAATTAGGAGGAATTTCGCCTTTTGCACAAATAACAAACGGCATTTTCATAGATTCTTCAAGCATATATCTTTTATCAAAAAAGCCATGGTCGCCAATGAAAAATCCTTGGTCGGAAGTGTAAATCACAACTGTGTCGTCCATTAGATTATTATCCTCTAAATAATCTAAAATGTCGCCAACACTTTCATCAACAGACGCAACGCAACGCAAGTAATCTTTAAAATATTCTTGATATTTCCATTTCTTAACTTCATCCTCACTCAAACCTTTTGGAACAGGTTTTTTAGTGTCGCGCTCTTTTAAATCGTGTATGCTCATTTCATTATACTTTACAGCATCGCTTCTTCCCTCAAAATCATCAAAAAATGTATCAGGGACATATAAATCTTCGTCTTTATACAGTTCTTCATATTTTTTTGCCGGGATACAATTTCTGTGTGGTGCTTTGTGGTGGCACATAACCATAAAAGGTTTGTCCTTATCTCTTTTGTCAATAAAATCAAGAGTTAGTTCTGTGATAATCTCTGTTGTATATCCTTCATAAGTTACATCAGAGCCGTTTTGACACATTGTAGGGTTGTAGTATGGTCCTTGACCATATAATATATTCCAATAGTCAAATCCTTGAGGGTCGTGAATTCCGCCATTACCCATGTGCCATTTACCGATAATTGCAGTTTGATATCCATTAGCTTGCAATTCTTTTGCAACATTAGATTGACGAGAGTCAATATGTGTTGCAAGTGTGGTGACACCGTTTAGGTGACTATGTCTACCTGTTAGGATTACCGCCCTGCTGGGAGCGCAAATTGAATTGGTGCACATACAAGCATCTAATCTTGCTCCAATCTGTGCAATTCTGTCTATATTGGGTGTAGAGTTAATTTTACTTCCATAACAACTTATTGCACCTGCGCCGTGGTCGTCTGACATAATAAAAATAATATTTTTTTTCATAATTAAGACCATCCTTTTAAATCTTCAATGCTACAAGTTCAATTATAAACTATAATTTTGAAATGTCAATTAACTAAATGAAAAAAATAAAAAAAATAATAGTTAAAATTATAAAATAAAAATAAATTTCAGTGTTAATTTCTAAATAGTAAAAAAAATAGTGTAGCAACTTTCGTCACTACACCTTCACGCTAAAACAAATTGAACTTTGCACAAAACACACAAAAATTATATATAAACATCAATGTGCGATCCATAACTAGGTGTTTGTACAACAGGAGGAGACATTGAAGAAAGAAGATTTTGCATACTCGCCTCTTGTGTGTCCATTGATTTTTTAAGCATACTTATGCTAACTTGCTGTTGAACATTCGCTAAACTCATCGAAATACTCATGCTTGCTATATCCATGTTTAAACTCCATTCCCCCGACATAAATCGGAAAATATTTATACTAAAACA
>CAYJBU010000122.1:1944-8106 GCA_964368155.1 uncultured Eubacteriales bacterium
CTATTATATCTCATCAGATGAAAAAAAGCAAGACATAACAGAATATATAATGCAGTAGTTAATAAATATTTTTCTATATTGCTAAAATGCAATAAGCGAAAATAGTAATTATAACTAAAAAAAAGGAGATTATTTTTCACTTTAATATTGTGAACACTAGCATATCACTATTGTTTTTATTTAGCTATTCTGATATAATTAATCGGTATAATGCTTTGATTAAGCTAATAATTATCCGGAAGGTGAGCTAACTTGAGAATTAAAATTTTCATAACCGTTGCGGTTGTGTTTCTATCTATTACATCTTTGTTTTTTCTAATCCCCGAAGAGGAGGCACTTCCTCCTTCGCCTCAAATATATAAACCCACAACTTCTACATATGATTTTGCAGAGGTGTTAAGAGGCGACTTGATTGATAGTGCAAAAATCACTTGTGAGTATAATGCGATTAGAGAAGACTCGCTTGGGTTTTTATCCAATGGAATATTGATTGAAAACATTTATGTTGAACTTGGCGACATGGTCGAAGAAGGCGATATCCTTGCAGAATTATACATGGGCGATTTGCAAACGAGATTAGATGGATACAATAATCAACTCCAATTGCTAAATTTAGAGTTACAGCATGTGAAAGATACTAGAGATTTAGAGTATGACAATCACGTTAATTACTTGAAAACATTAAGCGATGAAGAATTAAGTAAAGCTATGACTGCGGCAGAAAAAGTTTCCGGTTATCAAAGCCAAATTGATACTATTAATGATGAAATTTATATAGAAAGTTTAAGAAAAAGTGAAGTAGAGGAAGATATAAAAGGAAGACAGATTATCGCGACCATTGATGGTATTGTGACTTATGTGAGAAACATTGAAAACAATGAAAGGTCTGACAAAAATTTCACAATAGTTAAAGTGGCTGACGATGACACTTCCGCTTTCATCGGTACATATAAATTAGATAATTTGTTTGAAATCGGCGAGATAGTCGAAATGGAAATTGAAGATGAAATATATGACGCACAAGTTATTTCTTCGGAAGAGTTTGGTGTTACAAATGAAGAGGGCGACAGATTTTACTATTATTTCAAGTTGGTAGAACCACAAATCTTCTTGACAAACGACTCGAAAGGTGTTGTAGAAGTAATTATAAATCAAAGATTAGATGTCTTATATTTACCTGAAAATGCATTGCGTGTTACGCAAGGAAAAGACGCGGTATATTATCAAAACGATGATGGAATAAGAGAACTAAAATTTGTGGAAACAGGTTTGGTTGTGGACAGGAATGTAGAAATAATTAGTGGAGTAAATCAAGGAGAACTGATTATTTTGGAGTAACATTGTTTGCCATTTTCAAAGAGGTTATACTATTTATAGATTGGACGGTAGAAAATGAAAAAGAGCATTAAATTTATCTCGTTGCTTTTTTCACTTGTTTTTTTAACTGCATGCAGTGAAGGTGAAGTTCCTGCTTTGTTGGACCCTGTTGGAATGGACTGGGATACCACAGTGGTCAAAAAGGAGACTATAGCAATTCAAAGTACATATTCATCTCAGACAGTTCCTTATGTTGAAGAATTGTTTTTTGAAACATCAGGAATTATTTATCAAAGCAATGTGATGGTTGGCGACAATGTAAAAAAAGGTGACATTCTTTATGAACTTGATGTCACTGATTTAAAAGAGCAAATTGAAAACTTAAAGGAACAAATAGAGACTACCAACATTCAAAATAATTACAACAAGCGCAAGCTTGAAATAGATGTTGAAATTGCACAGCTGAATTTTGACGAACTAGAGAGAATAGCTGAAATTGAAGCTAAACCGCTTGAGCCGTCTACTTCTACCCCAACAGTTAAACCAACACCCTCGGTGACAGAAACTGAATTAGTAGTTTCTAAGTCAAAACTTGACAGCGCAAAACTTATATTAGAGCAAGAAATTCAATCCCAAAATTTATCAGTTTCTCAAATGAAAAGCAAACTACAATCTCTTGAGAATTCTTTGATTGAGCCAAAATTAATTGCGCCTTTTGATGGTCAAGTAGTTTTTGCAAGACATCTAATTATTGGAGATTATGTCGAAGAGTTGTCTCCGGTAGTAGCAATTGCTGACATGAGCAAAATAAGCCTTTCGGGTGAGTATATAAGCTCAAGAAACATTGAAACAGCGCAGAAAGTAAGTGCTGTTATAGACGGGGTTGAATACGAAATCATTAATACAGAAGTCCCAATGGACGAGTTAATTAGTCTTCAACTGTCCGGAAAAGAAGTGTATACACTTTTTGATTTTGTAGAAGAGCCAACGGGATTGGAAATAGGACAGTTTGCTACAATAGAAGTATATGCAAGAATTTCCGAAAATGCAATTACCGTTCCATATGACGCTGTAGGTTACAGCCAATCAATTGGAGATTTTGTTTTCCTAGTAATAGACGATGAATTGGTTAGACAACCTGTTGAAACTGGGTTAAAAAACGATGCAAAAATTGAAATAACCGAAGGTTTAAGCGAAGGAGATGTAGTGTATGTGCAAAGATAGAAACACAGCTAAATTTGTTTTCAGCGCTTTAATAAAACTAGTTGTATGTTCTTTGCTATTGTTTACACTAGTTGCTTGTGAAGAAGAAACACCTTCTTTTACAGATGATTTGTTTGTACCAACGGAACACAGCTATAAAACAGTAAATGTGGAACTGGGTGAGTTTGTAAATGAAGAGGACTCTGCTGCAGGACTTTCATATGCCTATGACAGAATTCTCACTCACGATAGAAACTCGTTTTTTGAAGCAATGCTAGTGGAAGCAGGCGATATTGTAAAAAAAGGTGATAATTTAGCAGCCTTTTATACTAACGCTAGTAAAGTCCCACTAGAAGAAACTAAGTTAAATATCGAAAGAGCAGAAAATGATTTACAGAATTTAAAAAACAACTATTCATCACAAAGAAAAATGCAAGAACAATTGCTAAGAGAACTTGAAGAAGGCAGTTATGAATACAAAGCACAAGAATTAAACATGGAAAAAGAAAAAGTTAGCTATGAGCAAAATCTTTTCAACACAGAAAACAGAATTTCCGCTTTATATGAATCATTAGATGAAATAAACGAGGATTTATCTCTCTCATATATTACAGCTCCTTTCGACGGACTAATTGCCGATGTTGAGATATTAGAAAAAGGGGACAGTATAGGCACAAATACACAAATTCTAAGAATTGTCAGTCACGATAAATTTTTGATTAAGGTGAATTCTCCTGACGGATTTAGATTTAATGATACGGTAGACATTTTTTTATCACATGGACAAAACGAATTTCAATCTACTGCAAAAGTCATTTCCAGCCCAGATGTGCTCTCACATCAACTCAGCGAATCAAATACATACGTTTTTGTTGATTTAAACGACCCTTCCAGCAAAGAAATGGAAGAATTTATTATGAGTTACGGCGGATTAAGATACAGTCTCTCAGTGGAAACAAATGGTGTTTCCATCAGTGATATTCTTTATATTGATAGAAAAGCGGTATTTAAAGAAGACGGTAGAAATTATGTCAATATAATGGAAGATGGAACAGTTAAAAAAAGATCTTTCACTTCTTCTTTTGATAATACTGAGTATTATGTTATTGTAGATGGCTTGGAAGAGGGTCAAATAGTATTGGTTGAATAGGAGTGGAACATTGTTTAAATTTGTTTTTCAAAAAATATTAAGTAAAAAATGGATGATATTAAGCTTGTTGATTGGAAATATACTTTTGATTAGCATAGTAAGCGCAAGTCCTATTTATTCAAATGCGGTGCTACAGCGAACATTGTTATCAAACTTTAATCAAGATATCATTGATAATAATCGTTATCCTGGAAATATTCAAGTTAGTATTTTCACCACAGATGATACTGAAAAAAACGCCCCCTTAATATCGTATTATGATGCCTCCTTTGCAGAATTAATAGATGAATTGGATTTACCAATTGTTAATGACTTCTCCAAATATTTTATTAATTCTCGTTCAGTCTTAATGCCTGATGAGGAAAAAGAGGGCGAGTTTACCAAGAATCCGATGTATTTCGGTTTTATGAGTGGCATTAAGGATCATTCAGAAATTATTTCAGGTGAAATGTATTCAGATGATTTTGAAGAAAACGGCTCAATAGGCGTTATAGTTAGCGAATCTACACTAATCAAACAGCAATTGTTTGTTGGAGAAACATATTTTCTGGACAATTTGTCAGACGAAAACGGAAACCCTTATTCAATTACAATCAAGGGAGTTTTCGAGAATTCAAACGAAAATGACATCTACTGGACGCTTTCTCCTACCAGATATAACGACCATCTTTTTATGAGTGAAGAGCTGTTTAGAGAACTTTTTGTCAATATGGAAAATCCATCGGTTGCTTTGACACTTAGCAGAACAATTCAAATTGATTATACCGAAGTAAAAAGCAAAGACGTAACTAACATATCTGAATTGCTCATTGATTACTATGACGGAGCAGAAAATCTTGGTGTGGATTTCACTGCTAACTTTGACGATATTTTGTTGGAGCACCAAAAAGAGACCGAACGTTTAAATGTAACATTGTTGGTGTTGCAAGTTCCAATCTATATTTTGCTAGCAGTGTTTATCTTCATGGTTTCAAGACAAATGATTGAATCTGAGTTAACAGAAATCGCAGTGTTTAAAAGTCGTGGAGCAAGCAAAGGACAAATTTTGAAAATTTACCTAATTCAGTCGATGATGATTAGCGTTGTCAGTTTGATTGTAGGCTTGCCTTTTGGTTTTTTACTATGTCAAGTTCTAGGTTCATCAAATGCGTTCTTAGAATTCGTTAACCGCGCGGCATTGCCCGCAACACTCAATATAGAAGCTATAATTTATTCGTTATTTGCGACAATCCTTTCTATTATTACCATGGTAACACCAGCTGTAAAACATGCGAATGTAGGAATTGTAGTTGCAAAAAGGCAAAAACAGCAAAACTTTACATTAAAATGGTGGGAAAAAATTGGTCTTGATATAGTTTTGCTTGGGGTTTCGCTATATGGACTTTATTCATTTGAGTCACAAAAAGAATTTCTTGCTCAGCGAGTTCAAGCGGGTGCAAGTTTAGACCCTGTACTCTTCTTAAATTCTTCTCTCTTTATCATTGGAGCTGGATTACTTGCGCTTAGAATTTTCCCTTGGTTAATGAAATTGTTGTTCTTTGTTGGGAAGAAAAAATGGAGTCCTTCAATATACGTCTCTTTCAGACGAGTCATAGGTTCTAAGGACAATCAAGGGTTTATAATGGTATTCCTAATAATGACTATAGCTTTGGGAATTTTTAATTCTGTCAGCGCAAGAACGATAAACACAAACGAAGAAAACCGTATTAGATACGAGATTGGCGCAGACATTGTAGTAAAAGAATTATGGGCTAGCACCGATAGCAGTATGGGTGGATTAACTTCCTCTACAGACGCACATTATATTGAACCCGATTTTGACAAGTATAACGAGCTTGAAGGTGCTGAGAGTTATACGAAAGTTTTAACAAAAGACAACATAAGTGTATCTACCGATAAAGGAAACTTTAAGAACACTGAGTTAATGGCGATACATACAAAAGAATTCGGCGAATCCGCATACATGCAAGAGGGATTGCTTGATAATCACTGGTATGAGTATCTCAATGTGATTTCTCAAAACCCCGAAGCCGTTTTGTTGTCAAAAAATGCTCAAGATGAATTTGGCTTACAAGTTGGAGATTCGATTTATTACTCAGATTCAGAAAACAATTCTTTCAGAGGAATTATACATGCTTTTGTTGACTACTGGCCAACTTACAACGATATTACTATTACAACAGGAGTAGACGGAGTTCCTAATGAGAGCAACCATTATTTAATAGTTGCACATTTATCATATATTCAATCTGTTTATACCAACACTCCATATGAAATTTGGTTTAACATGGAGGACTCTAGCAAGCCATTCTATGATTTTTCTGAAGAATTTGGTATAGATTTTACTAAATTTGAAGATTTCCAAGCAGAATTGACAGAGCAAAAAAATGATCCAATTTTTCAAGGCACTAATGGTATTCTAACAGTTGGATTTATGATGATTTTAGCCCTTTGCGCAGTTGGATTTTTAATTTATTGGATACTATCTATTT
>CAYJBU010000123.1:0-8050 GCA_964368155.1 uncultured Eubacteriales bacterium
ACAAACGCTTTGCGTTTGTTCTGAATAACTTGTTATTCAGTAGGCTTTACTTATTATTATACAGGTAAATAACTATTTTAGCAAGTTTCCCTAAAGACTATTTACGCAGAGGTGAATATATCAATAGTTGAACAGGTTCTTTTTTATCACGCTCTATAAACAAAAAGAGACGGATAGTAAAAATACTATCCGTCTAATAGGTTAAGTTTCACAAAGTGTTTTTATGAACAAGCCTTTTATATCAGCACTCAAATTTAAGATAATTAAATTTTGTCTGATACTCTCGACTCCTATATTCAATCAATATGCTTAAAACTTATCGTTTCCAGCAAAATCTAATCGAAATTATACAAGCTCTAATATAGCCATTTCTGCGCAGTCACCACGGCGAGGTCCAATTTTTGTAATTCTTGTGTATCCACCGTTTTTGTCGACATATTTAGGCGCAACTTCAACAAACAATTTATTAACAACAGCTTCTTTAGTAATGAAAGAAAGTGCTTTTCTTCTATTTGTCAAGTTATCTACTTTTGCTATAGTAATCATTTTTTCTGCTAATGATCTTACTTCTTTTGCTCTTGTATCGGTTGTTTCAATTTTTCCGTTTTCAATGAAAAATGTAACAAGACCTCTTAACATAGCAATTCTGTGAGCAGTATCTCTTCCGAGTTTTCTTGTTCCCGGCATGATTGTCACTCCTATCTAAAAATTTATTCTTCTTCCTTGCGGAGGTTAAAGCCGAGTGAAGCCATTTTCCAAATTACTTCTTCAAGCGACTTTCGACCAAGGTTTCTAACCTTCATCATATCTTCTTCTGATTTGTTAATCAAATCTTCTACAGTATTTATTCCAGCTCTCTTCAAACAGTTGAATGAACGAACTGACAAGTCGAGTTCCTCAATTGTCATTTCAAGAACTTTCTCTTTTCCACCATCGTCTTTTTCAACCATAATTTCAGCACTTCTGCCTTTTTCAGATAAATCAACAAATAGATTTAAATGGTCGGTCAAAACTTTTGCAGCAAGTGAAACTGCTTCTTGTGACTTGATAACACCATTTGTCCAAACTTCAAGTGTCAACTTATCAAAGTCAATACTATTGCCTACACGAGTGTTTTCAACACTAAAGTTAACTTTAGAGACCGGTGTATATATTGAATCGACTGCTAAGTCACCAATAACTCCAGCTGCCATGTTTGATTTATTTCTTTCTCCAGACACATAACCTCTACCTCTGTCAAGAATCATTTCCATGTAGAATTTTGAATCTTTGTCAAGAGTTGCAATGTATAGTTCAGGATTAAGAATTTCAACCTCACTGTCGCACTTAATGTCGTTTGCAGTAAGAATCATAGGTCCTTCAGCTTCGATTGTAACTGTTTTTGGACCGTCACAATGCAATTGAGCTACAAGACCTTTTATGTTTAGGATAATTTCAGTTACATCTTCCTTTATCCCTGAAATTGTTGAGAATTCGTGGAGCACTCCATCAATCTTCACTGACTTAACTGCTACACCGGGTAGACTTGAAAGAAGAACTCTTCTAAGGCTATTCCCAAGTGTTGTTCCAAAACCTCTTTCCAATGGCTCAATTACGAATTTACCGTAGCGACCCAAATCGGAAACTTCTACTATTTCAATGCGTGGTCTTTCTATTTCTATCATTCGCTATCCTCCTAACGCATAAAGCGTCATTAATATGTTTGTGTGCCAATGAATTAAAGAGCATTATTTGGAGTAGAACTCAACAATGAGTGTTTCATTAACTTCATAGTCTAATTGGTCACGCTCTGGTTTAGCAATAACTTTTCCTTCGTATACGCCTTTAACTCTTTCGAGCCAAGCTGGAGTAATTGCATCACCTTTGCTTTCCAATAAAGCTTTGAATTTTGGCGATTGTTTTGATTTATCTTTAAGAGTGATAACATCTCCAACTTTTACGCTGTAAGAAGCTATGTCAACTTTAGAACCGTTGATTAAGAAATGACCATGACTTACAAGTTGTCTTGCTTCACGTCTTGTGTTTGCAAAACCTAATCTATAGATAACATTATCAAATCTCAATTCGAGTTGTTGAAGCATGTTATGACCTGTAATTCCTTGAGCTTTTTCAGCTCTTTCATAGTATTTTCTAAATTGTTTCTCAAGTACACCATATATAAACTTAACTTTTTGTTTTTCTGTAAGTTGTAGCCCATATTCACTTTGTTTTCTTCTATTAGGTTTTGGGTTTCTGTTTGTTTCTTTAAAAACACCAATGACTCCTGGAGAAATTCCAAGTGCTTTACATCTTTTTAAGATTGGGCCTCTCATTTTTGCCATTTAAAATTACCTCCCTAATTTTATACACGTCTTCTTTTTGGAGGACGGCATCCGTTATGTGGAATTGGAGTAACGTCCTTAATCATGTTAACATCGAGTCCTGCTGCTTGTAGCGCTCTGATTGCTGCCTCACGACCTGCTCCAGGGCCTTTTACATATACTTCAACAGATTTCATTCCGTGCTCCATTGCTGCTTTAGCTGCTGTTTCAGCTGCTGATTGTGCTGCAAAAGGAGTAGATTTTCTTGATCCTCTAAAACCAAGTTCTCCGGCACTAGCCCATGATATAGCATTGCCTTGCACGTCAGTTATTGTAACAATTGTATTATTAAATGTGGATTGGATATGTGCTGCACCACGTTCAATATTCTTTTTCTCACGGCGTTTTCTGCCAGGAGCTTTTTTAGTAGCTTTTGCTGCTGCCATAAATATGACCTTCCTTTCTATATGTGAAAATCGCTTTCACATTTAGGTTACAAAGCTTTGAGTGTTTATACAGTGAAAAACACTCTCACACTTCACATCCGATTATTTCTTTTTATTTGCCATTGTTTTTCTTGGACCTTTACGAGTTCTCGCATTAGTCTTTGAACGTTGTCCTCTTACAGGCAAACCTTTTCTGTGGCGAACGCCACGGTAGCAACCAATTTCGATAAGTCTTTTAATATCAAAAGCGATTTCACGACGAAGGTCACCCTCTACCTTGCAATTATTCTCAATGTATTCACGCAATTTTGCTGCGTCATCTTCTGATAAATCTCTTACTCTGATATCGGGGTTCACACCTGTATTAGCACAAATGTCCTCTGCAGTTTTGCGACCTATACCGTATACATATGTCAGAGCAATCTCGATTCTCTTGTCTCTTGGTAAATCTATACCTGAAATACGAGCCATGCTATATGACCATCCTTTCTTCTTAAGGCACTTAAATTAGCTTTTAGAAGCATTTTTAGTGCCACCACGTTTTTAAAATAACACAATTAGCCTTGGCGTTGTTTGTGTTTTGGGTTTTCGCAGATAACCATGATTTTGCCTTTTCTTTTGATTACCTTGCATTTTTCGCACATTTTCTTAACAGAAGGTCTTACTTTCATTTTTGACCATCCTTTCTAATCTGTAAGAATTAATTTTATTCTACTCAATTTACTTGTCGAACTCACCTATTATACTATATTCTGGTATTTTTTTAAATATCTTTTACAAAAAATAGCAAAAGTGAGTGTAGAATTTTCACGACTTTTTTATCATTTTTTTGTCGATACTAACCAAATACGTGGTTTGCATTAACTATTCTATCATTATTACTTTGAACGCCATGTAATACGGCCTTTTGTTAGGTCGTATGGAGACATCTCAACTGTGACTTTATCTCCTGGTAAAATCCTGATGAAGTTCATTCTGAGTTTACCAGAAATATGAGCCAAAATGACATGTCCGTTTGGCAATTCTACTTTAAATGTTGCGTTTGGAAGTGCTTCTTTAACTATGCCTTCCAATTCAATTACGTCCTGTTTAGACATTATATAACCTCCACAGATTCATATTCTCTCAAAGCTTTTTTTATCTTTTTGTTGGTTAATAGACTCTCTTCTTGAAGAACGGTCTTTGTTATTGCAATATGAATAATATTTTTTTCTTTTGGTCTCTCGAGCGGTCTGTTTTTACCATCACATACCAGCACTTTTCTGCCTTCACATGATAATACAACTAAAAGACAATCTTTGTCTTTTCCCGCCTTTGATTTCACTATAGTTCCTCTTTGCATATAATCACCTTTAAAGCAACGTCAGTATCTGTGGTCCGTCGGGTGTTATAGCAATTGTGTGCTCAAAATGAGCAGAGAGTTTGCCATCTACCGTCTTAGTTGTCCAGCCGTCAGAGAGAACCTTTGCCTCAAAACTGCCTTCGTTAACCATTGGTTCTATAGCTATTGTCATGCCCGACACAAGGCGTTGACCCCTGCCGGGAGTTCCGTAATTGGGTACACTTGGGTCTTCGTGCAATTTCGCACCTACTCCGTGGCCGATGAAATCTCGTACAACCGAGTAACTGCGAGATTCGACATACGATTGAACGGCGTGCCCTATATCTCCTAAGCGATTTCCAACAGTAGCTTTTTTTATTGCTTCAAAAAGACTTTCTTCTGTCGCTTTTAACAAGAGACTTGCTTTTTCGCTAATCTCGCCGCAAGGAAAAGTCCATGCGTTGTCTGCATGCATACCTTTATAATATGCTCCTACATCGATGCTAACGATATCGCCTTCTTTTAGTACATCCGTTTTACTTGGTATGCCATGAATAATCACGTCGTTTACCGAAACACAAGCACTTGCTGGAAAACCACCATATCCTAAGAAACTCGGCTTAGCTCCTCTTTTTATAATACAGTCATAGACTATCTTATCAAGGTCATATGTGCTAATTCCGGGTTTTACAGCTTCTCCTGCTAGTCTTAATGCTTCTTGGGAAATCTTTCCCGCTTCTCTCATTACCGAGATGTCGCGGTCCGTTTTGAGTATCACCATATTAAGCCTCTAAAGTTTTAAGTGTTAAAGCTGTTGTATCTGCAACTTCTTCTTGACCTACAACTGTGTAAAGTTTATTTTGTTTCTCATAATACTCAATGAGTGGTGATGTTTGCTCGTGATAGACTTTCAATCTGTCGAGCACGGTATCCGGGTGATCATCTTTGCGCTGCACAAGGGTGACTGCACAGTCGTTACAATTTCCTTCTACTTTAGGTAGCTTGTACTCTAAATGGTAGGAATTGCCACATTGTGGGCAGACACGGCGTCCGGACATTCTTGCGACAATTTTATCGTCTGGCACAAAAATATTTATTGCCTTGTCGATTTTAATGCCCATGGAATCCAGAGCCTCGGCTTGTGGAATAGTTCTTGGGAAGCCATCTAGAATAAAACCATTTGCACAGTCGTCTTCTACTAAACGTTCTTTAATGATACCAATTACAACTTCATCAGGTACTAGTTGTCCTGCATCTACGAACACTTTGGCTTTAAGACCCATTTCCGTCCCGCTTTTGAGCGCTGCTCTTATAATATTTCCTGTCGAAATTGTGGGGATATTCAAATATTCGCTGATTACTTCAGCTTGAGTTCCTTTTCCTGCCCCCGGGGCTCCTAATAGTACAATATTCATAGTAACACTCCTTTAACAAAAATTGTGTCGATTACTGCGCTTTTCTTTGGGAAATTACGGTCTGTCATATGGGGAGGGAATCCCTACCCCAAAACAGCCCTAGTCTCTTAATCGAGGAAGCCCTTATAATGTCTCATCATCATTTGTGATTCCATTTGCTTCACTGTTTCAAGTGCAACACCAACCATAATTATGATTGAAGTACCACCCGTTGACAGCAATTGCGTCGCTGTAATGTTTCCATATATAATAGGAACAATAGCGATACCTGCTAGGAACAAAGCTCCGATGAGTGTGATTTTTCCAAGAATTTTTGCGATAAAGTCTGAAGTCGGTTTACCCGGGCGAATACCTGGTATGGTTCCGTTTGAAGACTTTAAGTTGTTTGCCATCTCAATTGGGTTGTACTGAATTGTCATATAAAAATAAGCAAATACAATTATAAA
Organism: uncultured Eubacteriales bacterium; assembly: GCA_964368155.1. Taxonomy (GTDB): domain Bacteria; phylum Bacillota; class Clostridia; order Oscillospirales; family Acutalibacteraceae; genus SIG603. Next base: position 5,929 of record CAYJBU010000123.1, read on the forward strand.
AACAAAGTACAAGAGCAAGTATAACCATCCTGTTGAAGAGAAAGCGTCAAAAACGCCACCCCAGAAACCTGTTTGCTCTCCCGCGAAAAACTCAATTGTTGATGGAATTGAAAGAAATGCTGAAGCGAAGATGATTGGCATAACGCCACTCATTGTAACCTTAATTGGCAAATGAGAACTTTGACCGCCATATACTTTTCTTCCAACTACTTTCTTTGCATATTGAATTGTTATTCTTCTCTCTGAATCGTTCATAAAAATGATAACCCAAATAACTGCTAAGAACAATACAACAAACAAAGGTGAGAATATAAAATATCCTCCGTAATTTGCAGGGTCTTGAATTGCTAAGTCGATATAACCCCAAACTTGACTTGCTGTTACAGGCAATCTAGCAACGATACCGGCAAAAAGAATTACCGAAATACCGTTTCCGATTCCTTTATCATTGATTTGCTCGCCCATCCACATGATAAGTGCTGTACCCGCAGTGAATGTAAGAACTATTACAACGGCAGAGAACCAGAAGCTGAATCCATCTTCAGCTGAATACTGTGTGACACCTGAACTGCTTAAGAAAACAAAATACGCGACTGCTAGAACCAAACCAATGATTACTGTAGCAAATCTTGTAATTGCTGCTATTTTTTTTCTTCCTGTTTCTCCCTCTTTTGCCATTCTTTCGAGAGCAGGAATCGCCACGGTTAATAAATTCATTATAATCGAAGCGTTGATATATGGTGTTATTCCAAGTGCAAACAAAGTAGCATAAGCGAAGGCACCACCGGTCAACATGTTAATGTATTCTAGTGGACCCGCCACACCCCCACTCGGAGACATAATTTCTCCAAGTCGCTGCGCGTCTAAGAAAGGAACAGGAATAACCGAACCAAAACGAAACGCAACTATAATCATGAGGGTGAATAAGATTTTATTACGCAACTCGGGAATTTTCCAAGCATTTCGTAGCGTATTAATCAACTTAGACCACCTCAGCCTTTCCTCCGGCTGCTTCGATTTTAGCTTTTGCAGCTTCTGAGTATGAATTTACTTGAACTGTAAGCTTTTTGGATAAAGTACCGTTAGAAAGAACTTTAACATTATCCACATTTCTTTTTATGATTCCCATATCTTTTAGGCTGTCAAGAGTAACAACTGCACCGTCTTCAAATTTGTTAAGACTTTGTACGTTAATCGCAGTTACTTCGATAGCGAAGATATTGTTAAATCCTCTTCTTGGAAGTCTTCTGTGCAAAGGCATTTGACCGCCTTCAAAACCCACACGAACACCGCCACCGGATCTAGCTTTTTGGCCTTTATGACCTTTACCTGCGGTTTTGCCGTTACCCGAACCGTGTCCACGACCTACGCGTTTAGCCTCTTTCGTAGAACCGGGAGTAGCTGTAATCTCATGTAATCTCATTTACATGCACCTCCTTATTTATCGGTTTCGATAAGATGAATTATTTTCTTCACTTTACCTTGTGTTTGAGCATTATCAGGTTGCTCAACTTTATCGCCGATTTTTTTAAGACCTAATGAATGAGCTGTTGCGATTTGGTCTTTTTTGCAGCCGATTAGGCTTCTTTTTAATGTTATAGTCATAACCGGCCTCCTTATATTATTTCTTTAACTGATTTGCCACGAACTGCTGCTACTTCAGCTGCTGTTCTTAGGTTCATCAAACCATCAAGAGTAGCTCTAACAACATTGCAAGGATTGTTTGATCTCAAAGCTTTTGTTCTGATATCTTTGATACCAACACATTCAACAACTGCACGAACTGCTCCACCTGCGATAACTCCTGTACCAGGTGCTGCTGGTTTTAAAAGCACTTTTCCTGCTCCGAATTCTCCTAAAATCTCGTGTGGAATTGTTCCACCTTTCATAGAGATTTTAACAAGATTTTTCTTCGCGTCGTCAATGCCTTTTCTGATAGCGTCGGGAACTTCTCCCGCTTTACCGATACCGAAACCGACTGTGCCGTTTCCGTCACCTACTACTACCAATGCTGCGAACTTAAATATACGTCCGCCTTTAACTGTTTTAGAAACACGGTTGATTGCAACAACCTTTTCTTGTAAATCAAGTACTGATGCGTCAATTTTACTAGCCAAATTCT
>CAYJBU010000124.1:0-7969 GCA_964368155.1 uncultured Eubacteriales bacterium
AATTTCTCTTTTCAGAACTTTTATCTTTTTCATTTTTACTTAACAGTGCCTAATTAAATTCATTTAATTGGCTTCGCCGCATTTTTTGAGCATTTTGTCAAGTCTTTTTTTATAAACTTTCTGTTTTTTTCTATTTTTTCACCCTGTTTTATTGTTTTCGTCAACAACAAAAAGAACCAGTAGTTTTTTCTCTACTAGCTCCTTTTGCTCTTTTTTTCTTAAGTTCGTGGCATTGGTCTTGTGGGTGTCCGAAAAAAATACAAAAACACACGGACACCCGCAAGGCTAAAACATCTAATTCAGTTTATGCAATTTGACGAGAAAATTCCTTAATGCGACAGCCCACTACTTTTTGCTTATCTTGCATTAATACGACAGACCCTTTAATTTATATTGAAAACTTATCAATATCTTGTTTAATTAAGAAAATACCTTTTTTATGCACTCCACTTCCGAATCACTTAAGGTGTATAATGTTTTATCTGCAACTCTGATTTCTCTTGGGAAATCAGAGATTTTTTCATCTATCAGTGTTTCCAAAATTGTAAGCGCTGCGACATACGAGCCAAATGGAGATGAATGAGCACCGTCATTTGCATATAACTCTGTGTCAAAATTGCCGTTAATTGCAAAAAATTTTTCTCCGACAGGTGCAAGTTTGATATCATAATCTTGCGCAACTTTTGTATACGCATCTTTCATCTCAGCAAATTCCTCAGGAATATCCTTTCTGCCCCATGTCATGTACATTGCAACAACTGGCTTTTTAGCAGCCTCGTCAACAAAGTCCAACACTTTCCTTGTACCCTCTTTTAATGATTCATATCCATCAAAAGGATGCGCTTTGTTTTGAAGCACAATATAATCATACTCACCATATATAATATTATATCGAACATCAAGTTGCGTGCTATGCCACATAAGATTGCGACCGCCATCAGCTAGCATAGTACATTGTACTTTCACTCCATTTTCTCCACAATTTTGTGATATGCACTGCATATAGTATGGCATATCGTTGTAGTATGTGTGACTGTTACCAATAAATAAAACTCTTTTTTCAATCATAACTTTCCCCATCCTTTTAATATGTTTTTTTCGCTTGTCCAATACAATGTTCTCAGCAGTCAAAATCTCTATAGCATATGAAATATGATGTTATTTTGCTTACTGCGTGAGGTTATTATATTTTTAAAGTGGCATAAGTCACCTTTAGGTGGCTTTGACACTATCCGAGATAATACAATGTTCTCACAATGGTCAAAATCTATGATTTTGGGTACCATTCGAGGTTATTATATCACACCAAATAACAAAAAACCACACATAAATTAAATTTACTGCCTACTAATATCTCGTTAGCTCCACCGATTTTTTGTGCTATTGAATTATTATTAAGGGAAATTATGTGTATTTCTCCATTTTGACTACAATAGTACTTTTTTACTTCACTACAGGATTTTGTTGTGAATATTTCACAATAACATGTTATCATTCATATATAAATTATATAATAATATGTGTCAATAGTTAACTGTTATGTGATTTTAGCTTATTGTTTTATTTATTTGTAAATGATATTATTGATTATAACATATGAATTCAGTTGAAAAATAAGAGGAGTTGAACATGATATGGAAAAGAATAAGCAAATATTGAGTTTTGAATGGAAAAGGAACTTTGTAAAATATCGCTCACTTTACTTGTTGATTATTCCAGGGATAGTTTCGGTGTTTATTTTCCATTATTTGCCTATTTATGGAGTGCAAATTGCATTTAAAGATTATCGTGCAAGTTTGGGTATTGAAGGAAGTCCATGGGTTGGGTTTGAACATTTTATTCGTTTCTTTGAATATAGGGATTTTTGGAATATAATTAGAAACACACTTTCCATCAGCTTGTATTCAATTGCAGTTTTTCCAGTCGGTGTGATATTCGCATTAATGTTAAACGAAGTGCGAAACTTAAAGCTTAAAAAAAGCATACAAATGATTACATATGCACCCCATTTTGTTTCCGCAGTTGTGGTTTGCTCTATTGTTACAATATTTTTACAAAGAGGGAACGGTGTTGTCAACAATATGTTGGAAGCTATCGGAGTCGAAAGAATAGATTTTCTTGCACAACCTGATTTCTTTTCTTCTATTTATGTATGGAGTGGAGTTTGGTCAAACTTAGGTTGGAGTACAATCATATATATGGCAGCACTAGCAAATGTTTCGCCCGACTTAATTGAGGCTGCACAAATTGACGGAGCTTCAAGGTTTCAAATCATACGAAAAATTAATATCCCTTGCATTTTACCTACAATTATGATAATGCTTATTTTGCAATCTGGTAATATTATGTCCGTTGGTTTTGAAAAAATATTCTTGCTTCAAAATCCGTTGAATTTACCCGCAGCGAGAGTTATCTCTACATATGTATACGAAATAGGTATCGAGGGTGGTCAGTTCAGTTATTCCTCTGCAATAGGATTTTTCAATAATATTGTGGAAATATTGATGTTGCTATTTGTAAATAAACTGAGTAAAAAGCTGACAAATACAGGAATGTGGTAAAAACTAATTTCGGTCTACTTTTGCAATGTTAAGTTGTGTTCTTCACAAAATAGACCTATTGTACAAACTGTATTTTGGCAAGAGCAAAGCACTTGATCTACATCATAGAAATATTCTAAGAAGGGATAGTAATAAATATGAGCAATGCAACTAATACAATTTCTAAAAAAGAAAAAGTTTCTTTTAATTCTAACACTTCGAGCAAAATCAAAAGAAGCACAGGAGATGTAATTTTTGACACAATAAATGTCGGCTTACTGATTTTGATTACCGTGATAATCGCATATCCACTTTACTTCTGTATAATAGCTTCTTTTTCCGACCCAACAGCTGTGGCTACAGGTCAAGTTATGTTTGTTCCTGTGGACTTGACAATCGACCCATACACCTTTGTTTTTCAAGATGAACGCATTTGGAGAGGTTATTTGAACAGCATTATTTACACTTCTTCTTCCACCGCATACTGTGTGGGATTAACCATACCTGCTGCATATGTGCTTTCAAAGAAGAATTTACCACTTAAATTACCCGTAACAATTTTCTTTCTTATAACCATGTACTTTGGCGGTGGAATGATTCCTACATATCTGAATTTGAATAATCTTGGATTGTTAAACACACCGTTTGTTATGATTTTGGGCACTGGAATAGCCTGCAGAAATCTTATCATTTCAAGACAATATTTTTCAAACAGTATCCCCGAGGAGATATATGAGGCGGCACACATAGACGGTGCATCCCAGATAAAGGCATTCTTTAAAATTGCTTTGCCTTTGGCCATACCGATAGTAGCGGTTATGGCACTGTATTATGCAGTAGGCAGTTGGAACAGTTACATGGGCGCATTATTGTATTTAAAAGACCAAGAATTATTCCCACTACAATTAGTTTTGAGAAATATTTTGCTTTTAAATCAATCAATGGAAATTGATTGGGAAACAATGACTCAAGCTGAGATTGACTCATTGCAATACAGAGAGCACATGGTTCAAGCTATGAAATATTCGATTATATTCATTGCAAGTGCTCCGTTATTGATTGCTTACCCATTCGTGCAAAAATACTTCGTTAAAGGTGCTATGATAGGTTCGGTTAAAGGGTGATTTCACCTTAAAATAAAACAAAAATTTGGAGGTAAACATTATGAAATTCAAACGCTTATTAACAATGAGTTTAGTGGCTTCGATGCTGATTTCAGTAGTAGGTTGCACCGCTGAACAAGGTACTCCATCATCGACAGCAGGCACAACTTCTACAGATTCGGGTACTGCCTCTAATGTTGCGGAAGAGTCCGCATACCCCGAGTGGCTTAATCTGGAACAAACAGGTATGCCAATAGTTGCAGAAGGTACAGACATAACTTTAGATATTATGGTAGGAGGAGGTGCCAACTGGGGAGCTCCTGAAGATATATGGTATTGGGAATTTGTAAGACGTGAACTGAATATTGAGCCAAATGTAGAATTAGTGGTTGCAGAACTTGCTCAAAAGAAAAACCTTGCGTTTAACTCAGGAGCTTTACCTGACATTTTGATTAACTGCCAAATTGCACCAGTTGAGCTAGTAAACTATGGTAGTGCGGAACAATTACTTCTTCCTATTAACAATTACATGAACGAAGACTTAACACCGAACTTGTTGGCGTTATATGAAGAAGACCCTACAAGAAGAGATTTGATAACACTGCCTGATGGAAATATATACGGAATTGGCATGATAGCAATAGACACTTTAAAAACCAACGAGTATTACAGCCCCGGAGGCATTTCTGATTTTAGGTATAACAGTGTTTGGTTTGATCAGCTAGGCTTAGAGAAACCTGAAACTGTAGACGACTTTTTTGATGTGCTCAGAGAATTCAAAACATTAGGAGAAGATATCATTCCACTAGGTGGTTCATATGCAGGAAGCAACACAGGTATGCCTATATTTATGTCTGCACTTGGGCTTACAACAGATACCATCGAAAGATCATATTTAGAACCTAGCTTGAACAACAATACAGGTGAAGTTACATTTATGTATGGGGATCAAGAACTCTATAAACCTTTCCTTGAATATTATTACACTATGTTCAGCGAAGGTTTGATATCAAGAGATTATTTCACTTTAGATGATGCTGGGCAAAGAGCGCTAGCTACTATGGGAAGTGTTGGAGTTTTGGTTGGTTCAACAGTTGGAAGACTGGGCGAAAACGAGATGGATTATCTAACATTTGAGCCATTGACTAGTCCATACAACGAGGATAAAATGTGGACAGACCAACAAAACAATATAACTGTAGGCGGTTTTTCAATCGCAGCTGATACAGAGTATCCCGAGCTTTGCATTAAGTTTATGGACCATCATTTTGATGCGTATTATTCAGCTCTTCAATTCGTTGGGCCACACGAAACACAACCCGAATTATTCTATGATATGTTAGACACAGGCTGGAGTCTTGATGGTCCTATGGCAATATACAGACCTTGGGACATATATGGCGAATGCTCTGCTTGGGGACAAAATTTCGGTTATATAACCAATAACATGGAAATAGGACATGAACTTGAGGGAACTGATCCAGTGCCTCAAAAATGGGAAAACGACAGTACTGCTCATTTGAGAAGAAGAACAAATATGGAAAGTCTTGTTCCATATACAACATTGGACAGATATCCTACTTCTTATCTATATTTAGAGCAAGAAAACATAAATACTATAACAGATTTAGAGGGTGTTATTAACGACTATGTTGAAATCGAATTTGCAAAATTCGTTACAGGTGAACGCCCAATAACAGACGAAGAATTAGCAATTTATTTTGAGGATCTTGACAATTTAGGATATCAAGAATATTTTGAAATCTATGATAATTATTATGAAGATTTTAAGAGTTAACTGTATGTCTTTTATGTAAAATAAGTCAATACTGCACATTAACTAGTAACTATTTATTACGAAATTAGTGTGCAGTATTATATCTAACTAAGAAAGAATGGTCATAATAATGGAAAATATTAAAACAATTCCTGAAGGCGGTTCTGTTGAAGAAGCAGTATCAAAAGGTCGTTATTACACAGAACATGACAGCAGTTTGCCCAATGTGCTTTTGTTGGGAGATTCCATTTCGATGGGATATCATACTACAGTTGTGGGCTTACTCAGAGGTAAAGCAAATGTGTATCGACCAATAATAAATTATGATAGAGCAGATAATTGCGCGGATACAAACAAAGGCGTTGAAAACATCCACAAATGGTTGGGTGACAAAAAATGGTCTGTTATTCATTTCAACTGGGGATTACACGATTTAAAAAGGCTTGACCCTCAAAAAGGTATGGAGTCTGACGACCCTTCATTGCCAACTCTTGTTGATATAAATAAATATCAAATTAACTTAAATTCACTGGTTGACACACTAAAAAAGACAAATGCAAGATTAATAATGGCAACTACTACCACTTATCCAAACGGTGTGAAACCATGCAGAATTCCGGAAGATTGCGTGAAATATAATAAAGTTGCCTTGGATATAGCCTACAATAACAATATAGTAGTTAATGATTTATTTTCATTTGTAAAACCCAGATTAAATGAACTACAACTTGATACAAATGTTCATTTCACTGAGTACGGTTCGCAACAATTAGGAATTGAAGTTGCAAGATATGTCGAAACAGAACTGTCAAAACTTAACATATAAAAATATAGTTAATTATTGGAGGGGCTATGTCTGTTAAAAATGTAATAATAATTTTATGTGATCAACTACGCAAGGACACACTTGGGTGTTACGGAAACAAACATATAAACACCCCAAACATCGATGAGTTAGCAAAAACGGGAAGAAAATTTGAAAGAAATTATGCGGCTAACCCAATTTGTTCACCCAACAGATTGAGTATTTTTTCAGGCATGTACACAAGAAATCATGGACTTTGGACTAATGGATTGCTATTAAAAGACGATGGATATACTCTTATGCATAATCTGAAAAATGCCGGTGTACAAACTGCTAATATAGGAAAAATACATTTTGAACCAAATAATTGCGATGTTAAATTTGAAAGCCGTGAAAATGAAAACTATTGGAAAAAAAATCCTGATATGAAAGATTGGCACGGTCCTTTTTGGGGTTTTGATTACATAGAATTGCAAAATTCTTGTGGAGGATTGCATAGTCAACATATGACGCAGTGGTTTTATGAAAACGGTGGAAATGACGAGATGGCAAAAGTGTACGAAGAAGATGGAATTGAATTTCAAAAAATACCGAATAAGCTTCATCGTTCTTCTTTTGTTGGAGATAGGTCTGTTAATTATCTAAAAAATATTAGAGATAAAGAGAAGCCCTTTTTCCTTTCTGTTAGTTTTACAGACCCTCATCACCCATTTATTGCTACACAACAGAGTTTGGAAAAGTTGAAAAGTTCTTCCGAATATAACAAACCTATAGGCTCAAACAATGATTTGGATACTTATCCCGAACACTACTCAACCCACTACCAAAATCTTTGGCACAGAAAAGGTATAATAAATAATAATGGTATTATTGGATATTCTGAAATAGAAGAGAGAAACAGAATAATTAATTCATATGCAATGGTAGAATTGATAGATGAAAATATTGGAAAAATTGTTTTGGAACTAAAAAAACAAGGGATTGAAGACGAAACAGCTATAATCTTCACTTCTGATCACGGAGAGTTATTGGGAGACCATGGGTTATGGCATAAAGGACCCTTCTTTTTTGAAGGGTTGGTTAACACTCCTTTGATTGTAAAAACACCAGAAAACAAAAGTGGAGTAGACGAAAACTCCTTAGTTTCTTCCGTTGATTTAGCACCGAGTATTGCCGAAATGTTCGGACTCACCATTCCTTTTTATATGGACGGGGTATCACAACTTGAAGTTTTTTTAGGAAAATCAACCAGCAAAAGAGATTGTTGTTTGCTTGAGTACAGAAACGGTTATGGAAAAAGTATTGACGTTAGCTCAAAAATGCTTGTAACAAATGAGTACAAATATGTTTGTTATGAAAATGGTGATGAAGAACTTAAAAATTTAAAAGAAGACCCGTTTGAACTGGAAAATTTAGCTAATAACGAAGACCACCATATCGAAAAAAATAATATGCGTTGGGCTTTACTCAAATACATTTTGAAAACCGAGAGCAATAAACCAGAACAAATTTCAAATGCTTAAATCATACATTTTCACAAAAATTAATAAGCTATAACAACAGATGTATAACGTAGAAATCATATGGTTTTAATTTGAAGACCTTGACAACTATGATTATCATGAGTATTATAGTATTTATGATGATTATTACTAAAATTCCAATCAATAATACATAGGTTTTGTTAAAAAATGGTTTTGGAGGGTTCTACATGAAAAATATTGTTAAGAAAAAATTATTTCCG
>CAYJBU010000125.1:0-6358 GCA_964368155.1 uncultured Eubacteriales bacterium
AACATCTAATTCAGTTTATGCAATTTGACGAGAAAATCCCTTAATGCAACAACCCCGTAAAACAGATAATAGATTGAATTTTTTCGGACAGGCGTGGAAGGCTTCCCTACATTGTTTTATTTATTTTGCCGAGATAATTCGATAGTCGGACAAAAAGAAGGGGAAGGGTAAGTTTGTCAATCACTAATTTATCTGACAATATGTCGAATTTGAGATTTACCACTCGTAGAAATTTGGTCTGTCATAAAACCACCATTTCTCACTATCTAAAACAAAACGTGATAGTACTTTAGCATGGTTTTCAGGTGGAACATAATCAATAAAATCTAAGACAGTGTTTACAAACAAATCTCTGGATTCTTGTGTTAAATCAGTTAAAAATTGATTTGCTATTTTATCAATATCTTTTGGTTTTCTTTCTGCACGACTCAAAGCTATAAACAAAGATTTATGACACGGGAACAGTATCTCGTTCTCTTGCAAGATAAGTCTTAAGCCAAAGAGAACTGTGTCAGCAGCAGAGCGAACTCTTAAATAAGGAATGTCTTTTGAGCTGTTCCAAAGGTAACCACTACTAAGTTTAAGTGCGGCATAAAATGAAAACAATTTTTCTTCTTTTTCACTTTTTTGGAAAACTGGGATTTCTTCTACGTATTTCAAAACGTCTGGATTGTCGCCCCAAATAACGCGTGACTTAACAAAAGCGTTTCTAGTGGGTTCGCTACCTTTTCTCGCTGCAGTTTCCATATATGAAAGGGTCATGTATTTTATGTCGAAATAGCCTTCTTCATAGGTGCAATGACCTTTTACTGTTTCTGTTTCTCGGTTTTGTGATATTAGCTCTTCAAATTTCTTATCTGTCACAACAATCATAGCGTCAATGTCCGAGTCAACTCTTTCTAGTCCCTTCGCCACAGAACCGCCTAAAATGATGGAGATTAGTCCATCCATGTCTTTAAAATATTCAATCAATTTTTGGATTGATTCCTCGTGATGTTTATACATACTTTACCTCTATATTTTCATTTATTCTTTGATTTGAGAAATTACAAAATTCCACAATAAAACACCTTTAGTCAATGGAATGTCTAAGGGTGTTTTAGGCCGTATTATTTTGTATTAAATAAAACTACTGTCTCTTAAGAAAGTTTATCTTTGTACTCTTCCTGAACCGTCGCCCTGTGCTAATTTCATTACTTCGTCAACGCTTACTAAGTTGAAATCTCCTTCTATAGCGTGTTTTAAGCTGCTTGCAGCAACAGCAAACTCGATTGCTTTTTGTGGGTCGAAGTCTTGAAGCAAGGAGTAAATAAGCCCACCACCAAAACTGTCGCCTCCGCCAACTCTGTCGACAATGTGAATTAAATAATTCTTGCTGAAATAGTAATCTTTTCCGTCAAAAAGCATTGCAGCCCAGTTATTGTCATTAGCAGAAATTGAACCTCTTAGAGTAATCGCAACTTTATCAAAACCAAATCTGTCGGACAATTGCTTTGCAACATCTTTGTACCCGTCGTGGTTAACAGTTCCTGTAGTTACATCTGTTCCTTTTGAATGAATTCCGAAAACGTCTGCGGCATCTTCTTCATTTGCAATGCAGACATTAACATATGGCATTAATTCTGCCATAACTTCGCCAGCTTTTTCTTTTGACCAGAGGTTTTTTCTGTAATTTAAGTCGCAAGAAACTTTAATCCCTTTTTCTTTGCACACTTTTAGTGCATCCATACAAATTTCTGGAAGTTCGCCACCAAGCGCAGGGGTAATGCCTGTGAAGTGAAACCAATCTACACCATCGAAAATAGTTTCCCAGTCAAAATCTGCTCTTGTAGCCTTTGCTATAGCAGCATTTGCTCTGTTATAGATAACTTTTGAAGCTCTTTGTGCTGCGCCTTTTTCAACGTAATATGAGCCTAGAGTATCTCCACCTCTAACCATGAATCTGGTGTCAACTCCATATCTTCTAACAGAGTTTACAGCCGCTTGTCCCATCTCATGCTTTGGAACTTTGGTAACATAGAAAACTTCTTCTCCGTAATTAGCAAGAGATACAGCAACGTTAGCCTCTCCGCCGGCATATGTAACAACAAATTTATCCGCTTGAATAAAACGATTATAACCCTCTGGGCATAATCTTTGCATGATTTCTCCGAAAGTAACAATTTTGGCCATTGTAATTCTCCAATCTATTTTTAATTTTAATTCTGATAATCCAAATTCACTTAGCTTTCAAGTCTAAGAATATAAAACTTAAGCATTGCAAAACTTTTTAGCAATTTCAGTAATCTTGTCGAATTCACCGCAGTTGATTAACTTCGTATTTACAAGGTTGGAGCCTACACCAACACCTTTTACACCTGCTTTTATAAAATCGCTTACATTGTCTTCGGTTACTCCACCGACTGCTAAAAATGGAATGTGATTAAGTGGTGCGCACACTGACTTAATATAACCTGTTCCAAAATCTCCTGCTGGGAATAATTTAACAAAATCTGCACCATAGCTATACGCGTTTACCGCTTCAGAAGGAGTAAGTGCTCCTGGGATAGAAATTCCGCCAAGTTCTTTGGTTCTTCTGATAATTTTTTCGTCAGTGTTAGGTGAGATTAAATATTTAGCACCTGCTTTAATTGCAGCTTCGCATTGTTCAACTGTAACCACTGTCCCAGCACCCACGCAAACTTTGTCCCCAAGTTCGTCTATTATACGTTTAATCAGTGCTGGAGTTTTTGTTATACAATCTTTGTCGTTTTGATTAAATGTTACTTCAATCAATTTAACTCCACCTTCGCACAAAGCGTTAGCCAAATCGACAATATGTTTTTCCTCGACTCCTCGCACTATTGCGATTATTTTATGCTCTAGTATTTTTTCAATTACGGCGTTCATAATAACCCCCATTTCAACTAAAATGTTTTTCAATTTTATATTAATGATACAGTAAATATATCAATATGTCAATATAATAAGTGCAAAATAAGTGTAATCGTTGGTGTAAAAAATGCTAATATTGCTTATTCATCTTCAATCAAAATTTCAGCGTTATTTTCGACCAAGTTTGGTATTTGGTCAGCATTAGTTACAGCAGTTCTTCTAATTGATAAAAATTCTAAATTATTTAAATTGTTTAGTGGAGAAATATCACTTAAATTAAAGTTTTGACCGAGGTAAAGAGTTTTAAGATTGGTTAAATCTGTTAAAGGGCTTACATCGGTTATATCATTTGTGCTAAGAGATAAAAATTCTAAATCAGTAAGGTTTGAAAGTAAACTAATGTCAGTAAATGCATTTTGATACAGTGTAAGGCTTTCTAGGGTTGTCATTTTTGAAATGCTTTCGATATCATTAAATGTACCATCATTGTTATATCCAAGGTCTAGTAGCTTTAAGTTTTCAAGTTCAATTAATGAAGAAGCATCACTTATGTTGTTATGATCTAAGGTCAGTTTTTCAAGTGAGGTAAGATTTCTAAGCGGAGAAATATCGCTGATTTGGTTTGTGGTTAAATTGATTACTGTAAGCTGTGTTAAATCAGATAGTGCTGAAATGTCATTTATTTGATTTTTTCCAATGTATAATTCTTTTAAATTAGCACAATATTGTAAATCATCTAAAGTGGTGATATTTCCACTTGTTCCAGTGTTATAAGTGTCCCAGAAAAAAACTTCTTCATTTCTAGGACCATCGTATAGTGCATTCTCGTAAATTGATAATACTTCTATTTTACTCATGTGGTCTTTGTTTATCTCTCCAACAGGAATATCAAGATATTCAGAAATGATTCTTTCCATTTCACTATCAACGAATACTATAGGGTCCGAGTTATCATCTGGTTGTTGTGTGCTTGTACTACCGTTACTTTTCTCAAACTTAACTGTTGCTCTCATATTGCTTCCGTAATTCATGTCAAGATATTCTATGCTAACAGTTAAGAAATCTCCTTCAGGTATAACGGCAATATAGTTTTCTCCCGCATATGAATACTCCCTCATTACGTAGTCAGATGAATCACCAACATTAAGAACAGCAGAATGACCGTCAAAAATGTATTCACCGTTGCCTTGCATAGTAAGCGATAATTGCCCGTTGCTGTATGTTGTAGACATATCAATGGATGTGGTTTGTGGAACTATTTTTTCGTTTAAATCAGTTGCATGTAATATTATATCTGTTGATACCCAGTGTTGAGTTTCGCCCTCGTTGCCAATAATACTTTCTTTTAAAAACTCAGCTTCACTTTCAGCTAGGTAATATTGCAGACCGTTATCCCAAAAATTTTCAGTAGAAGTTGAAATAATCACAGAGCTGTATCCGTCATTTCCGGTATATATAGGTTGACTGTCGCCACTGTCTTTTCCGTTTAAATAAAAGATTCCTTCGCCAAACATACCTTTTGAATTTTCGAAAAAGGCGTAACCGTTAGCAAACTCGTTACTTCCGTAAAATTCAATATGCACACCGTCGTCTTTGTATTTGACCTGTGCATAATCTCCATCTATACTCTGTAAGGTTATCAGCAGGTAATCTCCATCGTCCTCGGTCTCCACAATCTCCTGTTTGCTTTCCTGAGAAATATCACTGGTGTCTTCTTCTTGGATTTTACTGCTCTCTGCTTCACTTTGAGTATCTGAACTTTGCTCTTCTTGACTAGTAATGCTACTACTAGTAGAAAGAGTGGCATTATCACACGCGACAAGTGAAACCAACATAAATGAACTGATAAGCATGAATAATAATATTCGCATATTTAAGCTCCTTTTTTTTACAATTGATATTGTTCAATTTTATAATTAAATAATACAGTAAAAATTCTTTTAAGTCAATATAATTTGAACTAATATACTATTGTGGGACGAGTTCGGATTATATCGGTCAGGCTATGCAGTTAAATAAGTATTGCATATTGGATTAGTGTGGTGTAAAATGACAATAGACAGTGTTTGAGAAATACGAAAAATGGAGGGAATTATGAAAATTTTTGCTCATAGAGGAGCTAGTGGACATGCTCCGGAAAACACTATGGAAGCCTTTAAGCTTGCATACGAAATGGGTGCAGACGGAATTGAGTTAGATGTTCAGTTGACTAGCGACAATGAATTGGTGGTAACTCATGACGAGGATATAGAAAGAACATCAAACGGAAAAGGGCTAGTGATGAACAAAACATATTTTGAATTATGCGGTTATGATTTCGGTTCATGGTATTCAGATGAATTTGTAGGGGTTAAAATCCCCAAGTTAGGTGAAGTTTTAGATTGGATTAAAACTAATTCAATGGAGCTGAATATTGAAATAAAAACTATGCCTGCTTGGTATAACAAAAAATTAACACAAAGAGTTTTTGGAGAAGTAAAAAATTCAGGAATTGAGGACAGAATTATCATTTCTTCATTTGACCACCAAGCTATCTTGGACATGAGAGAACTTTCTTCAAGCATTAAAACAGCAGCGCTATATGAATCTAATATTTTGCATCCTTGGGAGTATTGCGAAAAATACTCAATAAATTGTATCCACCCATATTATTTGTGTGCGACAAAAAGCCTTGTAGAGAGTTGTCATAGTAACAATATTGAGGTGAATGTGTGGACCGTTAACGACATAAAAGAAGCACTAAAACTGAAAAAAATGGGTGTAGATTGCATAATCACAAACTACCCCATGATATTAGATGAATTTGGAATACGGAATTAATACCCGTATTCCTCTTTTAGTTTTTTATAGTAGTATATAGCAATGATAATTGATAAGAATTCCGCAACAGGAATTGCAATCCAAACTCCTGTTAAATGCAAGATTTGCGGAAGAATTAACAAGGAGAGGACGATAAAAACAAGACTTCTCGCAATCGAAATTATAGCTGAAACTTTTCCATTTGACAAAGCTGTGTACATTGAAGATAAGAAAACATTATAACCCATGAAAAGGTATGAAGGTGTGAACATTAACAAACCATTTCTTGCCATTTCAAAAGTGGAACTAGATGGGGATAGAAAAATCTCTACAGCTTGATTTGCAAAAATCAATGTCAATACTATGACTAGTGCAGATACATTAGAAACAAATACAAAACTCATTTTTACTACTTTGTGCAATGATTCCCTTTGTTGTGCGCCATATTTATACCCTATAATTGGTGCTACTCCAAGTGTGTAGCCGAAATAAATAGCTGTTTGGAATTGCTGAATATATAAAATTACGCTTATTGCAGCAACGCCTGAATCTCCAACCATATCTAATAAAATGAAATTAAACATAAGCGTAGTAATTGAAATAGAAAGTGAATTTACCAGTTCAGACGAACCATTATACATGCTGTTTATTATTAATTTTAGATTGAAATTAGGTTTTACAAAAA
>CAYJBU010000125.1:6413-7928 GCA_964368155.1 uncultured Eubacteriales bacterium
TCCAATTAATCCAGGTAATGCGTTGCCAAGACCTGTGGCAATTCCTGCTCCTGCAATACCCATATTGAATAAATCAGGTGATATTAGAACGTAATCTAGTAAAATATTCAATAGACCCCCTGAGACACATAAAATCAGCCCTAATGTGGGTTTTCCATCTGTCACTAAAAAAGACTGAATGTATACTAACATTATAACAGGTGCTGCAAATCCTGCTAGACTATAAAGATAATCCTTTGCATAAGGATATAAACTTTCACTAACATTAAGTCCGGATAATATTTGTTCAGGAAAAATAAATGCGATAGAGCTTAGTACAATTCCGAGTGTTATTCCGATAATGTACAAGGTGCTCAAAAATTCTCTCGCAGTTTTTGTTCGTCCCTCTCCAATAAATCTTGAAATAATAGCATTGCCTCCGGTTGCGAACATCAATCCAATTGCAAGGACTATTCCAAAAAGAGGGTAAATTAAATTAACTGCCGATAATGCATCTTCACCAACGAGTTGAGCGACGAAAATTCCGTCAATTATTGTGTAAGTAGACATGAAAATCATCATGAATACGCTGGGGAGAGTAAAAGATAAAAGTTTCTTAAAACTAAAATCTCTTGCTAATGGGTTGTTAGACATTTTTTGACCTTGTCAAGGATTACAATAAATCACATGACATATCCCTTCTAGTTAATTTGTGTTGCTTTTATCTGTGCTATTTCATAGCAATTTGTTCCGAATACATATCGCAAATGAACTCAAGCATTTCACAGAGTAAATCGACTTTATCTTCACCATATGTCTCGATTGCTTTGTTTTCTACTTCGGTATCGAAAACTTTGATAGAGTTGTCACAGTAAGAGCTTTCAGGATTAATAGATAAATAGTAAATTCTTTTATCGGTTTCAGACTGTGTTCGGATGATATATCCTTTTTTTGCTAACTCGTTAATTTTTTGCGTCACTGCTGGTCTGCTTATTTTCAATAAGTCAGCAATATATGACGAAGTGTATTTGTTTGGATGCGCGTCAATCAAGTTTAGATATAAAGTGTCATGATAAGATAAATCATTAGATTTGTTATTCGAGTATAAAAATTTTAACTCGGACAAAGAAGTATCGTGACTTAGTTTATCTAATGTTTTTGTTAAACTGTATTTCATTGCAATTACCTCTCTTACAACATTATTGTTAAGTAAATGTAATTATATTTACTTAATTATTTTAGCTTAACTAATATGAAAAGTCAATAGAAAAATTATTAAGTAATTGTAAATATCGCCTGCTTAAGAACTTGAAATTGGTTTATCAAGTTAATTGATGTTATTTTTAAGTTGCTAATTTATCATTTTAGTCAAATATAGTTGCACAAAAAAAGGCTGCCCACATCTCGGGACAGCCTCTTATGCTTTTAAATATATCTATTAGAACTTTAATCGATTATATTATATGTGCATTGGAGTTTACTCCATTTCTTGCGTTTTGTATTTCCTTGATATTGGGTTATACAATTAAGCCTATT
>CAYJBU010000126.1:0-7893 GCA_964368155.1 uncultured Eubacteriales bacterium
ACTGGCATAACTTCCGCTTTGACCCAAGACGTGCAGATGCAGAGCAAAATCCATTTGTACTTGATAGTAAAGCACCATCAGCTTCTTACCGTGACTTTATCATGGGTGAGGTTCGTTACAACGTATTACTTCGTTCATTCCCTGAAAGAGCAGAAATGCTATTTACTCAAGCAGAGAAAGACGCAGCTGAGAAATACGAGAAACTAAAGAAAATGGCTGAATAATAAGAATTTCTTATAAAAGCTAATAAAAAAGGGAACTGTCAGACGGCAGTTCTCTTTTTTTGCGCAATTTCTAGCTTTAGCTAGTTTTTATCCGTGTACTCCATAATATCTTCAACCTTACAATCAAGAGCGTGACAAAGTTTGTCGAGAGTTTTAGTCTCAATATTCTCATTTGCTTTTAAGCGCCTAACAGTTTTGCTGTCATTTTCACATTTTTCTCTTAGCTTGTAAGTAGAAACACCTTTTTCCTTCATGGTTTTCCACAATTTATCAAAAACTATCATATTTCACCCACCCTATAATTTAACTTATTAAAACTATACTTGACATTATATATTATGGGGGATAATACTAATTATTAAGGGGATATAAACCCCATATATGAAGGAGTACTATGAAACTATATAAAGATATGTTAATCAAAATATTACAAAATGAAAATGTTATTGATGAAAATCTTAATAGAGTATAATTTGGCGTTTATTATGGACTTTGTTGTATTTGTTTAAGAAATTCTTAAGAAGCATTCACTTTTATTGACGTAAAAGAATAACTGTGCTAAGATGAATAACATAAATTAAAGAAAATATTAACACTTAACGGAGGAGAGTATGGAACTGCTAAAACTTAAAAATGTGTGCAAGAAAATAAAAAATAAAGTCATTGTAGATAACGTGAGTTTGAGAGTGAATAAAGGCGAGATAGTGGGGTTTTTGGGACCAAATGGAGCAGGAAAAACCACTACTATTAAAATGATAATGGGGCTTTTTACGATTACATCTGGAGATATCACAATTTGCGGAAAAAATGTGAAAACTAATTTTGAAGATGCGATGAAAAAAATTGGAGGAATAGTTGAAAATCCTGATTTATACAAGTATATGACAGGGAGACAAAATCTTGAATATTTCGCTCAATTTTACGGTAAAGATGCTGTAGATAACATTGATTCTGTAGTTGAACTTGTAAAAATGAAAGACAGAATTAATCACAAAGTTAAAACATATTCACTTGGAATGAGACAAAGAATTGGTTTGGCGCAATCGTTGCTACATATGCCATCTTTGCTTATACTCGATGAACCAACAAACGGACTTGACCCAATTGGAATTAAAGAATTAAGAGACTTGCTTAAAGTGCTATCAAGAGAGTCGGGAACTGGGGTTCTAGTTTCAAGCCATTTGCTCTCTGAAATGGAGTTGATGTGCGACAGAATTTATATAATTGACAACGGCAAAATCATCGGCGAAAAAACTATTGGAGAGCAAGATAACTCTGAAGTTTATCAGTATTTATTTGTAACTGACAATAATGAGTTAGTTTATGAAAAGTTTAAAAGTTTGGGTGCAAACTGCGATTTACTTCCTGATGGAGTGAATTTAGTTATGAAGAGCGAGGAAATCCCCCAAATTATTGCAGGCTTAGTCGAAGAGAATGTAGGTATACTTGCAGTCAACAGGCAACAGCGATCACTAGAGCAAGATTTCATTTCAATGACATCAGGTTCTAAAAATCAAATATCTTAATAAATTGAGTAACGCGCTATGTTGGCATTGCGGAGTAAGTTTATTAGTTGTCATATCAAATAAGTGGTAACTGTTGACTAGGCTTGTGCCTAATTCAGCGCTGATAGGAGTAAGAATATGAACTTTTTTAAACAAATTTTAGCAGAATTAAAGCTTTCAATACGATCAAAATTTATATCTATTTCCTGTATTTTAATGATACTAGGTATTTGTGTGGGTGTTCCGTTGTTTATGTTTGTGCTGGATAGCTATTATTCTGGAACATACAGAGGTCATTATGATACAGTGGTTATTGACGGAGTGGAATACGAGAAGAATTCACGAATGACATGGACTTACTCTGAAATAGTCTATAATTTGGATAATTTAAGAGAAAGTACATCGAATGATGTGGAGATTGAATATGCTATTGAAATGTTGGAACTCAAAAAAGAGTTTTTCGAGAAAAATATACCTCTAATTTCTGAATATAGTTATAAGGAGGATGTGTCAATTACGATTGAAGATAATTTGATTATAAATTATATTTTAACAAATGACGAGTTAGATGAAAATACTCTTGCGAAAGCTTTGAGTTTAGCGAATATATATTTATACGAATATGATGGGGAAATCGACGAAGTGCTTGATTTGAGCAGTTCAGAAAAGGCAGCTTTGTTGACGGAAAACCAAGAATTAATGGAAAAGTTTGATGAGCTTGTAATGGAAGATGATTTTAGTATCTACATTGATATTATGAAGTCAGATTATCAAGAGCAATTGAGTGATTTAAACGCGCAAATTCTAGCACTTGAAGAAGAGTTGGTTGATAATCCTACAGCAGAGAACTATATTTCTGAGCAAATTAGTGATATAGAATATAGCATTAATGATATTACTGAAGTTCGTTTGCCTACTTTGGATTATAGACTGGAAAACAATATTACACCTTCTGAT
Source organism: uncultured Eubacteriales bacterium (assembly GCA_964368155.1). GTDB lineage: Bacteria > Bacillota > Clostridia > Oscillospirales > Acutalibacteraceae > SIG603. The sequence goes on from CAYJBU010000126.1 coordinate 2,687, forward strand.
TTGGGATGGGAAAATGTTGCTATTAGCGGAGTTGAAAACAATAAGTCTAGCGTTCTATATTATGAAAAGAATTTAAAAATCGAAGCAGAGTTTTATGAAGATCAAAATTTATTGTCACAATATGACACATATGAAGAATATAGCAAAGATATTGAAACGAAAATCCAAAAAGCACAATTAGATATGTTGATTGCTCAAAAATCGCTTGATAGTGGTAAACCTGACATGAGTTTTGTTAATGACGGTGCAAGAAAAAATCTTCATGATACGTTTTCACTGCTAGTATTTGTATTGTTATTTGCTGTGTTAGTTGGTGGATGCGCAATTGCTCCAGATTTTCAAAACGGAACAGTCAGATTGTTGATGATTAGGCCAAGAACTAGGGAAAAAGTTTTGTTTTCAAAATATTTTGGAGGGCTATTGCTAACTTTCATAGCGTTTTTAATAATATTTATTATCAACTTTTTCGTTACTGGTTTTACCTACGGCTTTGACGATTATTTCTACATGAATTATACTGCAACTGGGGAGATTAACTTTTTTGCATTAATGATAAGTGAGATGATGATTTCGTTTACAAGCGTAATATTTATGTATTCATTGGCGTTTGCAATTTCAGCTATAGTAAAGAGTGTGGCAATATCAATTATTGTACCATTCTTGTTAATGTTTGGAAATAGTATTATGGTTGCTTTCCTTACTAGTCAAGAAATTATAGAATGGTTAGCTTACACACCAATGCCATATATATCTATGCACGATTTCTTCTTCGAAGGAAATGCTTTAGAATACTTGATTGGCAGAGGTTTTCCTGCTACAATAGAAACTGGGGTTGTGGTACTGTTTGTTTGCTCCTTGGCAGTAACGTTTTTATCGCTCTATGTCTATAAAAAAAGAGATATTACTAATTGATAAGTGCAATGTAAAATGTGATATTACGGCTGTGTTTTTGCATAGCCGTAATAATCGAGTATAACCCAAATGGATAAAATCGAAAAACTGAGCTTGGATATTGAAAGCGAGAAGAGGTAGTTATATTAATGGATAAGAATTTTTTTGAAAAGTATAATCAAAAAGTAAAAGATGGATTTGAAGATATCAACTCATCTTCGAAAGAGGAAAAAGATGAGTTTGAGATTGATGTAGTTAAAAAGTCTTCAAGCTCTATGCGCTATGAAGAGGAAAGCGATTTTTCTGCGCCTGCTGTCGAAGTTAGGGCAATTGAAAGAAGAAAATTCCCTGTTACATATATTGGGATTGGAATTGCTGTAATTATTGCGATTATAGTGATTTTTATGTTGCTGAATAGGCAAGTAACTGTGCCTGATATGTTGTCATGGACTAAAACCGACGCGCAATTGTGGGCAGACGAAAATCAAGTGATTTTAAGGTTTGACGAAGAATATAGCAATGACGTTACACAAGGAAGAGTAATGTCTCAAAGTCCTCAAGAGGGAGATTCGGTTGGAAGCGGTAGCTTTGTTGAATTAGTAGTTTCTTTGGGGCCTAACCTTGATGAAAAAATTCAATTACCCGACATAGAAAATATGACTGCGAGTGAAGTTGATGACTGGGCGACTGAAAATCAAATGACGAGGGTGAGGGTGACCTTTGAAGAGAGCTCAACAGTTGAAAAAGGCGAAGTGATAAATTTTACTGTGAATGATGACACTGTTTTTGGAGATGAAGTGAACAGAGATACTCCGATATATGTAGTTTATTCCAGCGGCATTCCCGAGGGTGAGCCTGTAGAAATTCCTGACTTTTCTCCGATGACAAAAGAACAGGCAGTGTTGTTTGGGGAAGAAAATGGAATAAAAGTTGTTATAGAAGAAGAGTTCAGTGATACAGTTTTAAAAGGTAGTGTGATAAAACAAAGCATTAAGGCTGAGGAATTTCTAAAAAGCGGTGAAGAGATAATAATTACGATTTCTTTGGGAGAGGAAATCTTAATTCCTGATTTTTCAAAATATTCACGTGAGCAAGCAAGCGTTGTTGCTTCTCAAAATGGGATTATAATTTCTGTTAAAGATAGATATTCAGATTATTCAAAAGAAGCTATGATATATCAATCTCATGATTCTGGAGAATTGTATCAAGAGGGGGATATTATAGAATTGACATATTCCCTTGGAAATAGCTTTGTGATTTCATCGTTTGTTGGACAAAGTTTAGATAGTTTAAATTCTTGGTATAAACCGCTTAATGAGCAAGGTGGAAACATAAAAGTGAAAGCGACCTACACAGTTTCAGACAAACCTGCTGGTACGATTTTGTCACAAGACAAAGAGAATAAAAGTATTGGAATTTGGGAAACGATTAACGTGGTTGTTTCGGAGGGAGCTGTGATTTACGCACCTGATTTAGTAGGAGAGAGCGGTAGCCCATATTCGCAGATAATGACAAGGGAAAAGGCGATAGTAATATGCGAAAATATTGGGATAGTTCCTGTGTTTATAGCAGAAGAAAGCGAAAATCGATTACAAGGAGAAGTGTGGTTTCAAAGTGTTTCTGCTGGTGCGCAAATTAAGCAAGGTTCTGTAATTGAAATTAAGTATGTGCCGATTAAAGATGCTTATACAGTTCCTGATTTTTCTGGTTTAACAGAAAGTGAAATTGTTTCAAGTGGATATGATAAGCAATTTGAAATAAATTTTTCTGTGGGTGAATATTTAGAAAATATGGATAATAAAGTGGTGATGCAATCAGTAGGGAAAGGCACAACTGTCGCACCGGGTACGGTGATTAATTTGATAGTTGGAGCAGAGAAAATTGTTGAACCTGTCATTCCTGATGTCGATGAGGAGTCTCCTAACGAAGAAGTTCAAGAAGAAGTAGTCGACGAATTGCCAAGTGTTGATGAAACAAATTCTACAGCAACTGAGTAGTCAATTTGACAATATACAATTAATTAAACTGATAATTTGAAAAGGAGTTTGTCACGATATTTTTATTACAAATAACATCGTGATATGTATATTTATGATAAAGTACTTACTTATTGACCTAGACGGAACTATAACAAAATCTGATTTAGGGATTACAAATTCTGTCCTATATGCGCTCGAAAAAATGAATTTTGACACCTCTAATATAACTGCTGACGACTTATTGGAATTTATTGGACCTCCGCTAACGTATACATTTGCTACCCTGTGTGGCTTTTCTGAAAGTGAGACGCAGACTGCGATTGATTTTTATCGTGAAAATTATGTCGTCAAAGGAATGTACGAGAACGAGTTATATGAGGGGATCGAAGAGTTTATTAAAGAAAATACCAAGTTTAAACTTATTTTAGCAACCTCAAAACCAGAGAAATATTCGGGAAAAATACTTGAATATTTTGGACTAGATGAGTATTTTTATTTTATTACAGGAGCTAGTTTGGATAGTAGTAGGAATACAAAAGGGAAAGTAATTAAGCATATACTTGATGAACTGAGTATTCCAGCTTCTGAATGTTTGATGATTGGCGATAGATTTCATGATGTAGAAGGTGCAAGAGAGCATGGGATTGATTGTTTGGGTGTGTTGTATGGGTACGGTAGCGAAGATGAATTGAGAGTAGCAGGAGCAATTAAAATTGTAAAAAGTGTAAAAGAGATGAAAAAATACCTTGAAATGGTTAAATAGTGAATTAAAAAGTTAGATGTATTTAACAGAAATGTTAAATTAGTTAATGTATTTTAATACATATAAAAATGAGATTTGTATATAAGGAATTGTATTATTTTATTTGTTTTATATTTATTTTATTTTTTTATTGGTGATAATTTTTCACATCAGATTTGGGACGAACACTGTTCATCTCAAATCTTTTTTCTTTATACTTAGTTTTATTCATGAAACTGAGTATGAAAAAATACATGAATTTACAGTGAAAATTGATGAAACACAAAAACTGGAGTAAATAAAAATGCACAAATATTGCATATAAAAACAAGCACACTTATTAATACATTGTAAAATTTATTAAAAAAACTTTACAAATACAATAACAAATGGTAAAATATGTCAAAGAATATTTTACATTTACTTAATTATGCACAAAAACGGTTTATTGCTTCAAGCGTTTCATTTGCTGTAGTAGTATGTTTTAGTTGCACTTGCAGATTTAGTATCGAGGTGGTTTTTGTTAAAGATGGTGTTTTGAATGATATAAGTTTTAAGAATTGTTTTTGGTACCGAATATTAAAGAAAGGTTATGGGTCTATGTGTTAGATAATAAATAACACATATTATGAATGGGAGAAAGAAGAAGATGAAATTTACGTTAGGGGCACTTTTTTTAGTCGTGCTGTTTGTGTTTTGCATATCGCCTTTTGAGGTAGAAGCAACAGAGGATAAAGAAACTATAAAAGTAGGGTACTATTCTTTATACACAGATTTTATTGATGATTTGGATAATATTAATGCGCCGGGGTATGGATATGAAATATTTGAAAAAATTGAGCAAATCACAAATTTGGAATTCGAGTATGTGCCTATTGATAGTGATTTAATTGAAGCTGTTGAAGACGGAGTTGTTGATGTAGCAGGTTTTTTGACTAGAACAGATTTGAGAAGAGAATCAGTAGCCTATTCGAGAACTCCGTATGGGAAAACGTATGTAGCGCTTACTACAGATGATGGTTCCATCACATACAATACTCCTGAGGTTATTGATGGGAAAACGGTAGCGACATTTCCTGATAACTATGCACAGCAGTATCTTGTGAATTATTGTGAAAGAAACAATATTTCAGTTGAGTTTATATATGGAGATGTGAGTAATTATACTGAGCTAGACGCAGATTTTTATATTACATTTTCGGAGGATAGAAAATCTGTTGACCAGAACAATATTCTAAATCTAGGTGTTTTTAATCTGTTTGTGGTAGGAGACTTAGAAAATCCTGAGAAGTTAGATAAAATTGATGCTGGATTTAGTCAGATAATTAATTCTGAAGGAAATTACTTTTTAGAATTAGAAGAAAAGTATTTGTCTGATAATTTAGAGATGAATCACAGGTCTTTGACGCAAAATGAGATAGACATTTTAAGGCAGAGGCCATTAGAAGTTGGGTACATAGCGGATTATCAGCCGATATCATTCACAAATGAGAATGGTGAGCCTGATGGCTCGTTGATTGAAATATTTGACACATTTTCACAGCGTTATGGATTTGAGGTAAATTATCATCCTTATAGTGTTAGTGACGATTCAT
>CAYJBU010000127.1:0-7779 GCA_964368155.1 uncultured Eubacteriales bacterium
AGCTTTCTTTTGCGTTAGAAAGCCATTTTCAAGTTGTTCAGCAGGTATTAAGTATGTCACACAAAGGAAATTGTCTTGATAATTCAGTGATGGAGAATTTCTTTGGTATTATAAAACAAGAAAGAAATTATAAAAATAGTGTAGCAACATCAGTTACTACACTATCAAGTCTAACTTTTTGGGGGTCACATCAATTTGCGACAGCCCTTTTTTTAAATACAATCAAACATTAAATCTGAATAATACTATGTCTCCGTCTTTCATTACATACTCTTTTCCTTCACTACGGACAAGACCTTTTTCTTTTGCGACCGACATTGTTTCATTTGCGATTAAGTCATCAAAAGCAACTACTTCAGCACGAATAAAACCGCGCTCAAAGTCGGTGTGAATTTTTCCTGCAGCCTGAGGAGCCTTTGTACCTTTTGTGATTGTCCAAGCTCTAACCTCTTGCTTACCGGCAGTTAGATAGGAAATCAAACCAAGTAAATCATAACAAGCTGTGATAAGTCTATCTAATCCTGATTGAGTTAGATTCATGTCAGCTAGAAAAACTTCTTTTTCTTCCTTGTCCATCCCAGAAATTTCAGCTTCTATTTCTGCACAAATTGGCAAGACAACGGCGTTTTCATTTTGAGCAATCTCTTTGACTCTCGCCAATCTTTGATTGTCCTCAACACCATTTACAAAGTCATCTTCGCTCATATTTGCAGCATAAATAATAGGTTTATTGGTCAGTAAATTAACAGTAGATAATATAGCTTGCTCATCTTCTGTACATTCGACTGTCCTTGCAGTTTTTCCATCTTCAAGACTTGTTTTCACTCTTTCTAACAGTTCAACTTCGACAGCAAGAGATTTATCGCCTTTCATCATTTTTTTCGATTTATCAATTCTTCGCTCTAGAATTTCGATATCAGATAAAATAAGCTCTATATCAATAGTTTCTATGTCTCGGCTCGGGTCGATACTTCCTTCGACATGTATAATATCATCATTTTCAAAGCAGCGCACAACATGCAAAACTGCATCTACTTCCCTGATGTTTGACAAAAATTTATTCCCAAGACCTTCTCCTTTTGATGCCCCTTTAACCAAACCTGCAATATCAACAAATTCTATTGTCGCTGGTGTAAATTTATCAGGATCATACATTTCTGCCAATTTATCAAGCCTTTTATCAGGAACTGCAACCACTCCTACATTTGGTTCTATCGTACAAAACGGATAGTTTGCAGATTGTGCTCCTGCATCTGTAATAGCGTTGAATAATGTGCTTTTTCCTACATTCGGAAGTCCAACAATACCTAGTTTCATTAATATGACAACCCTTTCTTCATTTCCTTAAACATTAATACTCGTAATCAAAAATCAAATTCAAAAAATTCACACTCAATTCAAGCCATTGTTGCACATGAGTATTTTTTGAACCAGTTTCTCTTTTGCACACCGATAAACCATGTCCACCAAATGGAAAAACATGTAATTCAAACGGAATATCAAATTTTCTTAGACTTTTAGCAAAAAGAAAAGCATTTTCCACAGGAACGCCATTATCTTCTGCAGTGTGCCAAATAAAACTTGGAGGAGTGTGCTTTCCAACATTGTTTTCGAGTGAAAAATAGTCGTTTTTCTCTCCTTGCAATTCACCGCTAACAGTAGCGATTGAACCTTTATGCGCATAGCCGCCCGAACTGATAACAGGGTAACCCAAAATCAGTGCATTAGGCTTATTCAAACCGCCTTTGTTATCAAAAACACTTAAAAACTTCTCGTCATTCCACAATGTCCCAATTGACGCTGCAAGATGACCTCCAGCAGAAAAACCGCAAACTGCAATTTTATCACTTTCGCAATTCCACTCTTTTGCATTTTCTCTGATTTGCATTATGGTTGAACTTAGCTCTTTTAGTGGATTAAAGTTTTGCGCTTTTTCTTTAACAGAATAATTCAAAAGAAAAACATTGTAACCTTTTGAGAAATACTCTAAAACCACTGGATCTGCTTCTCGCTGTGAGCAAAATTGATATCCACCGCCCGGACAGACAACGACTACAGGGTAATTCTCTCTATAATCTTGCATCTCTGTTAAGCAATCATGCAAATAAGCTGTAACTTTTCCGTCTAAACCCTCACAAGGTGTAAAATTGAATAAACGCATAATAAATACTCCGTTCTAATTTTTTTATAAACTCAATCGAGCTTGTGTTCTGTTAATCTAATTATTTAATTATTATTTAACCTAAATTGTCCACAAGGTTATACTTCCAAATATTATATCATACCCTAATAATTTAATCAAGAATAAAAAACTGTTATGCTAATTAAAAAATGAGAAATTCCCTCATTATCTGTAAACTAATCCACGTCAAAATGCATTATATATCTCTTCGCTTACTATGTCTACCCATCTTTTAATATTACATGGCTGATTGTTTACTGTTTCCACATCTTTGAGTGTGATGTCAAAAACATTTTTATTCTCTTTAAATAAAGCAAAATGTTCTTTCATATGTTTCCTCACACAATCTTCATCAAGCCCTGTTGCCAACATAAGAGAAGGGTTGGGTCTCCATGACAAAATGTAATCTTTTCCAATTTGTTCGGCGCAACTTTTTGCATTAGCGAAAGGTGAAACGGCTATTCTTCTCAAATTGTTAATTTTCTTAAGATATGGAATAACTCTTGTTAAATCTTCGCAACATCCATATGCAGTCAATCCAAATTGCTCTAATATCGGTTTTTGATATTGAATCATAAACTCCCAAAACATTTCAGGTCCAAAAGATGTGAATTCTTGCGCAGCTAAAAATCTCCATAACTGATTTCTTTTCACTCCTGTGACCTCAGGGTTAGGGTCTTCTAGTTCCAAGCAATAAGCAAGCGCTTGGTTTTGATGATTAGCAAGTGAATATCCACCTGCACTTTCTACTTCTTCATGCGATTTCAAAATGCAATCTCTCATATAGGCTACTAAACTATGTAACCACTCGGGTCTGTCATACGAATCCCACATAATCTGTTCTAATCCACGCATTTTTGCAAGGTCAGTTGCGATATCACCACCCCACATTGTAAAGGGTCCTTGTCGTGAAACAAAAACGGGAAGTGCACCGCCAAGTGCTTCTTCTAGTTTTTCTTTTTTTAAGGCTGTTTTATCTTCATCTACTTTATATGGGGAAGATTTAATGAATGAAAAATCTTCATCTGGGATAATAGGGTTAAAAGCCGCTGCGCCTCCTGAATGAATTTTTTCACCTAGATTAACATGTACTCCCCAACGCTCTCCACCTATCATCTCATAGGCTGCAGGTATTTCCACCCAAGGTTCAACGATGTAATCATCTCCGAGAGTAACTCTGAACAAAGTTTGATGAAGCTCCCTTTCCATACTTCTAATATACGGGTCTGTAGCTTTTAGAACTTTTTCATCAAAATACTCGTGAAACGCAAATGCTCTTAAATAAATCAAGGGTCTTTCACTTATAAAGCTGTTATGATTTCTCCACAAATCCCTTTTTTTGTTCATCTCATCACTTGATGCAATCTCTTTTACTTTAACTGCTAAATCGTATAGAATTCCCTTGTCTCCCACTACTTCACCTCCTTATCAATAAAATTTTAATCGCTATATAGAACTGCTTCAGTTTCATATACATTGTTATAAATGTCGGTTAACTTAAAATAGATTAATACATCATAATCGCCAACATCCTCATAACTTACAATCATTTCATCTCCTGAAACAATATATTCATCACCAAAGTAATAGGCTCCGTCGTAATCCCATTCGTAAGTATAGAAATCTATTACCCACTCAACTACATCGCCCTCTTCCAAAGGAAACACACCCTTACCAATAGGTTCGCCTATCTCGTTGCTCTTTCGATATCCCTCAACGTAACCACTAGGGTTATTATCGTCCCAAGACACTATTATCTCTGCATATTCACCATTGAGATAAACCGGAACTATACCATATGTATACCAAAAACCGTCAGAAGTATATTCTTCCTCCTCGGCATAAAATGGCACTGTATGCCCATCTATACTCACCCAAGTATAATCGAAAGTTATTAACAAATCTCCATCATCGTCAAACTCATATACATTATCACTTCCTAAATCAATATAGCCCTCGCCATCGTCAATCAAAGCTTGAAGTTCAATTTTGTTAATCTCTTCCCATTCTTCGTCTGTAAGACTCAAAACGAAGTTGTCACCTTTTTCATCAATTACTAACTCGCCCAAAAATTCTCCCTCTAAAATTTCTTCATAGTTCGATACTACATCTTCTTCATACCAATCTTCGAGCGAAAAGTCAAAAAAACTTTCACGTCCTGTATCCTCACTATATTGATTTTGTGCACCAACCATCGCACTGACAAAAACGTCGAAAAATTCAGTATACTCTGCATTGTATCCCACTTCATGCAATATATCTTGCATACTTGCATATTGGTCTAAATAATCGTGAGGGAAGTACATTGCTAAGCCGTATGAATCATATACATCATGACTATTTTTATAGTATTTAACTGCATCATTCACTTCTTCAACAACTAAATCTCCACCCTCTACTCCAGCTCTTTGAACATAATCAATCATATCAATCTGGTCGCAATCTCCCTCGCCAAAATCTTTAGCATTGCTTCTTGCAACAGAAATTTGCTTATATTCATTACTTATAACTATTTCTGAGGAATTCTCAAAATAGTTTATCATTTCTTCAAACAACTGTGGCATGTGTCTCAAGTCAACAATCGACAATGTAGCATTAGGATTATACAACTCGCTTTCACATACTTCAATAAAATCATCAATCAACATCTTTGCTAAATCCACCGTGGAAATCGAAGGATTTTCACTTAAAGCGGTAAGCCACTGAGTATAATGCCACCCCATCCCTGGTTCGAGCTCTTGTGAGGCTATCAAGTAATCTGCGTGCGGTTCAAGCATTAAAGCTGTTTCAGCAGTAGCCATTAAACATGCATCGAATCCCACAAAATCAAATTTAACATTGCAGTTTGTAAAAGCGTTATCAAGAGATTCTAATGTAAGAGTTGAATCAGGATAATTTTCATCATATCCAAATCCACTCAAAGTGCCCCCACCATGATTCCACAAAATCAAGCTATATCTATCTGCAGGAAAAGCACTTGCCATATCATTAACAAATGAAGTTAATGTCTCTTCCGACGCCATGTTAAGTTGCCCTAAATCCTCGTCCAAAGAGATTAATTCTCCGTCTTTTACCTGCCAATATTGACAAGTGTCACTGCTAATCTCATCCATATACCAATAATACGAACCGCCGGTCATAATCACTAGATTAACATTATCGCCTATATCTGCATTCATCATCTCTTGAATGTCGTCACTAGCAAACCCGCCTTCACTTTCTAAATCGGAGCCGAGTAAGTAAACCATAACAGTGTTAACATCTGAACCGTCACCTTGAATGTCGGTGTGAAAATTTCTCAAATTTGATGTGACAATCTCTGAACCCGAATTAGAACTCTCATTCTTAGAACTCTCATTCGCAGTAGAGCTTGCAGAAGCTTTCGACGACTCCTCAGTTATTATTGAAGAAACATCATGTCCTCCTTCTTCATCAATTTCCAAATATTCATCAGGTATCAGCATTATAACAGCAATAGCTACAACAATAAAAACTAACACTGCAGCTATTACTCCACCGAGTTTCCCAGATTTTTTTCTCTTTGGCACTTGCGTTTTATATTCGTTTACAGAACTATACTCATAGTTATTACTCGTATTTAACGGAATATGCGGTTTAGAATCATCATCAATTATTTTAGAACCACAATTGCTGCAAAATTTCGAGTTTTCTTCAATTTCAGTACCACAATTTTTACAATACATAAATCAATTCAAGGGGGATAAGTATTTTAATGTGCTTCCCCATCTCCTATATTTTTTTGGGATATATGAATATTCCAAAACAGCATATTTCATACATTCCATAACAGAATTATAACATAATTGAGAATTAAATTCAACAGATAATAAAGTATATTTTGCAATTATATACTATTACATGAGCTCGGCTAAGCATTAACATGCTTTTACAAAAAAAGTTCATAAATTTTCTATATTCCATTGAAATATTCAATTTTTTGTGATATAATAAAAAATCTACAAAAAAATTGTAATGGAGGGTGTGCATGTTTTCGCTAAAAATAAAGAAAATAAACAAAAATTATATTGATTTATATAAAAAAGAAACTTCAGAGCGCAACTACAACACCTTTTCGACTTTCGCAATCGCTATTGCTATCATAGAACTTGGATTAATTATCTATCAAAGCATACGCTTCGGTGAGAGAGTATTCAGACTCGAATATTTCGCTTTATATACTGCTGTGCTTACATGTTCTTGTATTTTTATTCTTATATATCGCTATTCTAAAAACTTTAAATATCGGATAATTATTGATATTTTATATTTGCTAACATTATCTCTTTTTGCTGCTTACACTGCATTGCTTGAATTTAACTACGGAAGTTCGTTGAACATCATATATATTTCGTGGCTTTTTTTCGTTTCCTCCCTTTTATATATTGACCTAAAATATATAATTTCTTTAATTATTACAAGCACTTTATTGATTATTGTTATGATAATAACGCTTTCAGACTCTAATGTAGATGTGACCTCTACTGTATTGAACTATGCTTTTTTAGGAACCCTTAATGTGTTTTTATCTATTCCTTTTTATAACATCAAGATAGAGCATTTCAATCAAAAAATGGAAATCCATGAAACCAATGACATTTTAAACAAGAACAATAAAATGCTAGAAATTCTTAATCACAGCTTGGAGATTTCTGCTTCAACCGATGCTTTAACTGGAGTTTTAAATCGCATGGCTTTTAACGAGTTAGTAGAAGCTGGTTATAGTATTTCCCATGCTGCTTCATCACCTATTTCTTTAATCATGTTAGATGTAGATCATTTTAAAAGCTATAACGATTCCCTAGGGCATTTAAAAGGTGACGAATGTCTAAAATCAATTGCTAAGTTGATTTCAAAAGCACTTAAGAGATCCTCTGACAAACTGTTCAGATATGGTGGAGAGGAATTTGCTGTACTGCTTAATGACACTGATATTAATGGTGCAGTAGTAACTACTAATCGAATTTTGGAATTAATCAGAGAGGCGAAAATCCCTCATCCGGTTATCGGTGATATTGTAACGATAAGTGCAGGAATTCACTCTGTTATTCCCAGTGCTGACGACATGCCAAAACAACTAATCGAGAAGGCAGACATCGCTCTTTATCATGCTAAAGAAAATGGTCGAAACAATTACTGTGTTTTCGATAACATAAATTAATGTTATCGAAACACTAGTATAAAGTGCAAACTCGCGAGTATGAAAAGCAATAATATCAATTTACAGCTATATTAGCAATTTTAATCTTCTCAACATTATCTCGACTTTTCCAAATAGATAATAAAAAATTGTAACCATTAGCTTTTTTCGATATTGTTGTTGACAAATCATTTTAATTGTAGTATACTGTTATAGTATTTTTGGGCGCTTAGCTCAGCTGGCTAGAGCACCTGCTTGACGTGCAGGGGGTCAGCGGTTCAAGTCCGTTAGCGCCCACCAAATTATGTATAGCAAGTGAAAACTTGTTATCATAAGAAAATTCATTAATTAGTAATTGATTTATTTAAAGTTTTAGAATATAATTATTAATGAACTTTCTTATGATAAGCACTGTGAAGAGTGCCTATCAAAATATTAC
>CAYJBU010000128.1:0-2658 GCA_964368155.1 uncultured Eubacteriales bacterium
ACTGTGCAATCTCTTCTGAGCTTCTGAAAAAATTAGTTAAAGATGTTGCCGATGATAGCTTTAATATGGTTAGTGTTGACGGAGATACCTCCACAAACGACACTTTGAGTATTATGTGTAACGGATTAGCTCAAAACAAGGAGATTGTTAGTTTTGATGAAAATTATACCATATTCTACAAAGCTGTAGAATATGTCTGCTTGGAATTATCAAAAATTATTGAAGCAGATGGTGAGGGCGCAACTAAATTAATCGTTTGTAACACCATGGGCGCAAAAGATAAAGAAACTGCAAAAACAGTTGCGAAATCTGTTATTTGTTCGAGTTTAGTTAAAACAGCTATGTTTGGTGAAGATGCAAACTGTGGTAGAATTCTTTGTGCTATTGGCTACAGTGGAGCAGAAGTTGCACCTGATACAATTGATGTAATTTATAAGAGTGAAAAAGGCGAAATCATGGTTTGTGAAAATGGACTTGGACTTAAATTTGACGAAGAAAAAGCCTCCTCAGTTCTTTCCTCGAAAGAGATTGAAGTTATTGTTGACTTAAAGCAAGGAGAATTCACTGCAAAAGCTTTTGGCTGTGATTTGACATATGATTATGTAAAAATCAATGGAGATTATAGAACATAATTTTCTTTCACTAATATGAAATTTGTAGAATGGGGTTAATAATATGCCTAAGTTTACTCTAACAAATATGGTAATGCTACAAGATAAAAATACTAATAAGATTTTGGTTTTAAACAGAAAAAAGTCATTTCCGGGAATTGCGTTTCCGGGAGGTCATGTTGAAAAAGGCGAGAGCATTTACGATAGCTCTGTTCGAGAAATTAAAGAAGAAACAGGTTATGAAATCAGAGATTTAAAATCGTGTGGAGTATTTTACTCTGACCATTTAGATGGCGAAAAATATTTTACTTATTTCTATAAAACTACAGAATTTAAAGGTGAAATGATTAAAGAGACCGACGAGGGAGAAGTTTTTTGGATTAATCCTGAGGAGTTGAAAAACATGAACTTGGCTCAATGTATGGAGTTTTATACAGAAATGTTTTTTGGAAATCATTCAGAGTGTTATCTAAAACAACATGATAACGGAGAATGGGAAAGCATTTTTAGATGATATTTTTGATTGGTTAATTTTAAAAGAGTATATTATTTTATACTTTCAAGTAGAAAAAATTTGCTGTAAATAACAGCTTTTAGAAAGGAAAATAAATATGATAAGCAATAGTGAAAGAGCGCACATTTTAGTTCAAGCTTTACCATATATTAGAAAATATGCAGGTGAAACCGTTGTTGTTAAATATGGTGGAAATGCAATGATAAACGATGACTTGAAACAAGCAGTTATCAGTGATATTGTACTCATGCAACTGGTTGGGATTAATGTTGTTCTTGTGCATGGTGGAGGCCCTGAAATTAACTCAATGCTTGATAAAATTGGCAAAGAGTCAAAGTTTGTTAATGGGTTGAGATATACTGACAAAGAAACTATGGACATTGTACAACAAATTTTAGCTGGGAAAGTAAACAAAGATTTAGTCCAATTAATCGAAGATAATGGTGGTAAAGCTCTTGGACTTTGTGGTCTTGACGGTTCACTTTTAAAAGCAAGAAAACTTGAAGGCGAGGATTTGGGCTTTGTTGGTGAAGTTTGTGAAGTTAATATTGAAATCCTTAAAACTGCTCAACAAGGTGGTTATATCCCAGTTATTTCAACTGTTGCAGCAGGTTACAGAGGTGAAGTGTATAATATTAATGCAGACATCGCAGCTGCTCAAGTTGCAGCCGCAGTAGGAGCTACAAAACTGATTTTAATGACAGATATTAAAGGTTTATTGAGAGATAAGGATGACGAAAGTACCTTAATACCAATTGTTCGATTGAATGAAGTTCCAAAGCTAAAAAAAGAAAAGATAATTTCTGGGGGAATGATTCCAAAAATAGATTGTTGCGTCGAAGCGGTAAGACGAGGAGTAAACAGAGCGACAATAATTGACGGAAGAGAAGCTCATTCAATATTAATTGAACTATTCACCAATGAAGGAATGGGAACAATGTTTTATTAATTTATAGTGGGAGGGTAAGGGGCTGTCGCATTAATACACATGTCGGTGATTTTATCCAGTTTTACCTTAACGTGACAACCCCATTGATATTATTATGCACAACGAATATGTACGATTTATTCCTGAAAGTGATACTGCATATCTCTTTATTCACGGAATTTTGGGAACTCCAAATTATTTTACTGAATTCGTAAATGTATTACCAAAGAGTATCACTGTAAGGAACCTATTGTTACAAGGACACGGAAAGACTGTAAAGGATTTCCCTAAAGCCACTATGGCACAATGGAAAAGTCAAGTTTATGATTCTATTGAACAGCTTGCAAAGACGCATGAGAATGTTATTATTGTTGCTCATTCTATGGGGTGCTTGTTAGCTTGTAGTGAGTGTGTTGATTTTAAAGATAAGGTCAAAACATTGTTTTTTATTGACCACCCATTGAATGTTTTTTTATACCCAAGAGCAGTTATCATTGGAATGAAAGTGATTTTTGGGCTGATATCAAACAGAGATTTAGATGCTCTAGCAGCAAAAGAACAATGTAGCATTATTCTTTCGAAGAATATATTTAGGTATATACCTT
>CAYJBU010000128.1:2668-4647 GCA_964368155.1 uncultured Eubacteriales bacterium
TTGTTGCTAAAGTCTAAGGTGAGAAGAAATTATCCTAATTTAGATATCCCTTGTTTTACTTTTCAGTCGTTGAACGATGAACTAGTTAAGAAAACTTCAATTAAAACTTTGAATAAGAATAAGTTTACAAAAACTATTTTACTGAAAAATTCCAGTCATTTTTATTATAGCGACGAGGATTTTAATAATATACTAAGTAAATTCAAAGAAATAGCAAATATTTATGTTTCTGACGATTCAGAGATTAGTGCATGATTTTTATAGGAGAGGATAGTATTTTTATGTTTGAAGAAATAAAAAAAATTGATAGTGAATATGTAATTCACAGCTATGGTAGAGTAGATGTTGCAATTGAATGCGGAAAAGGTAGTAAAGCGGTTGATGTTGAGGGTAAAGAGTATATTGACTTCACTAGTGGAATTGGGGTAAACTCACTTGGATATTCCCACCCAAAATGGGTTGAAGCAGTATCAAAACAAGCTAGTAAAGTTCAGCATTTGTGTAACTATTATTTAAGTCCAACTGCTACTGAGCTTGCAAAAAAACTTGCTCATTGTTCGGGTCTTTCTAGAATGTTTTTTGCAAATTCGGGTTGCGAAGCGAACGAGTGTGCAATAAAAATAGCCAGAAAAGCAAAAGCCGAAAAAAAAGCTTATAAGATTATTACTTTAAATAACTCGTTTCACGGAAGAACCCTAACAACTTTGGCTGCCACAGGGCAAGAGGTTTTTCATAGTCAATTTTTACCTTTAACCGACGGCTTTTTGCATTGTGAGCCTAATGACTTAAAAGCACTAGAAAACATGATAGATGATACAGTTTGTGCTGTTATGCTTGAGTGCGTTCAAGGCGAAGGTGGCGTATTACCACTCGATACCAGTTTTTTGCAGAATGTTAGAAAACTGTGTGACGAAAAAGATATACTGTTAATTTTAGATGAAGTTCAAACAGGAGTTGGAAGAACGGGAAAATTGTTTGGTTTCCAACACGCTGATATATTACCTGATGTAATGACACTTGCAAAGGGACTCGGTGGAGGACTACCAATCGGCGTTTGTTTGGTAGCTGATAAATATAAAGATGTTCTCGTTGCGGGAGACCACGGTTCTACATACGGTGCAAATCCTGTGTGTTGTGCTGGTGCTTTGGCAGTGTTAGATGAAATTAATAATGATAAATTTTTGAAGTCTATTTCAGAAAAAGGCGAATACATAAAAAACAAGTTACTAGAGTTGCCCGAGGTTGATTTTGTTAGAGGCCAGGGTTTGATGATAGGAATTGCATTAAAAGAAAAAAAAGCAAAAGATGTACTTATAAATTCTGCTAAAAACGGACTATTGATTTTAACTGCTAAAGATTTAGTAAGGTTTTTACCCCCTCTCAACATTACATATGATGAAATCGACACTGGACTTGATATTTTCAAAGAAATGTTAAAATAATAAATAAACCAACTAATATGTGTATAAACACAACACATAAAAGGGAGATTGCTATGAATAATCCGACAAACAACCCCTATGATTATCAAGATAATCCAAATGATTATACCCCACAAAAGCCTGCGCAATTTCAACATTTTTTTGACGAAAGAGATAAATTGAGAGCATTAATAAGGAAACAAAAGAAAAAATATGAAACAGCAAAAGGATTACTTGCTTTTTTTGCTATTGTTTCGATTTTCACTAAAGGGACGTTTATTCCTATGGCGATTATTTCACTTTTTTACTTGTTACTCAAAAGAAGAAAGTTTAATACTACAAAAAACTGGTTGAGGGAATTAGGCGAGGAGTATAAAGAAGAGTACCGTGCGTATCAAAACAGTATGAGATATGAACCTGGTTCTGAACATTTTTATCGTTACAATGCATTTGGTGGGCCTGACAACGAATATGACCAGACAGATGATGATTTTAATGACTGTGACGACGGAGATTTTGGCGACTGTGATTATGGAGATTTTGGTGGTTGGGATGATG
>CAYJBU010000128.1:4747-6575 GCA_964368155.1 uncultured Eubacteriales bacterium
GTGGTGGTGATGACGGTGGCGGCTATGACGGTGGTGGTGATGACGGTGGCGGTGACGGTGATTAATATTCACTCTTACTCTGCTTATCATTTAACTACTTATTAATGGTAATTTGACAATAAATATAACAGAAGCACATTTAAATAAACTAGAAAAAGGAAGGAAAGTCATGTTTTTTTAAACTTACTTATAAAACATGACAAGGAAATAAAGATGAAGCATTTACTAAAATTAATGGATTGGGACAAAGAAGAGATTATTGAAGTTTTAAATCTTGCTGACCAATTAAAATACGAGAACAAACACGGAATTGACCATTTTCATTTAAAAGGTAAAACACTGGGCATGATTTTTTCAAAGTCATCTACTAGAACGAGAGTTAGCTTTGAAGTAGGTATGACACAGCTAGGTGGTCACCCATTGTTTTTGTCTTCAAATGACATGCAAATCGGCAGAGGTGAACCAGTTGAAGACACAGCAAGAGTTTTATCTCGTTACCTTGATGGTATCATGATTAGAACTTTTGAGCAAAAAGAAGTTGAAGATTTAGCTGAATATGGTTCAATCCCAATTATTAATGGATTAACTGATATGTTTCATCCTTGCCAAATCCTTGCAGATTTGATGACAATTCGTGAATACAAAGGAACATTTGACGGTCTTAAAATGTGCTTTATTGGAGACGGTAACAACATGATGAATTCTCTTATTGTTGGTTGCTTAAAAGTTGGAATGGAAGTTTCTGTTGCTTGTCCGAAAGACTATCAACCACCTAAAGAGATTCTTGATTTTGCTGCGAATTACTCTGACTTTTCAATGACTGACAAACCTTTAGAAGCGGCAAAAGATTGTGATGTAGTTATCACAGATGTTTGGACATCTATGGGGCAAGAGGAAGAAAAAGCTAAACGCGAAGCCGCTTTTACAGGATATTGTATAAATGATGAGATAATGTCAGTTGCAAAAAGTGACGCTATTGTCTTACATTGCCTTCCTGCGCACAGAGAAGAAGAAATAACAGCAAAAGTTTTTGAAGCGCATGCAAATGAGATTTTCGATGAAGCAGAAAACAGACTTCATGCTCAGAAAGCCGTTCTAGTTCACTGTATGAAGTAATCATTTAGGCTCTGAGTTATTAATGTTTGTAAAGAAAAAAATAGGCAACTGCACCTAATTTGTTGTTCATATAGTATTATAACTATATGAATAACGATTGGGTGCAGTTTTGTTATAGTTCTTTACTATTGACTTTATATTTATATTGATTTATAATTTACTTTATAGAATATTTATTGTATTATTTATTTTATCGGTTTGAAAATAATAAAATGTCTACAAAATAATCTTTAAATTCTATGTAATTAATGAAAATTTCATCTGAAAGGTTTACAATAATTATGAATCAAAATCCTAACAAAAGTAAGTATATCACTATTGCACTTATTGCTAGTGTAGCATTTGCAATATTACTAGTAATATATTTTATTTTATTTAGAACTGAAACTTTTACTGCTTTTGCACAAAAAATAACCTCGGTTTTAATGCCAATAATTTATGGGCTTATCTTAGCTTACATAATGAACCCAGCATTAAACTTTTTTGAAAAAAAATGGGAAAAAGCTTTATCAAAAAGAAAAAGAAAGTCGACTGAAAGAAGTAAGCTGAATAGAAGTTTATCTATTGCTTCAACAGCAATCGTTTTTATTGCTGTAATAGTGATATTTATAAGCATCTTCGTTTCACAAATTGCTCCAAGTGTTCAAGAAATTGCACGAAATTTTGATTCATATTCTGAAAATGTTGCCAGTTATTTTAATGGTTTATTAAT
>CAYJBU010000128.1:6585-7751 GCA_964368155.1 uncultured Eubacteriales bacterium
GAAATGATAATCCGTTACGAAAGTGATATTCAAAACTTTATGGATACAATCATTATACCTGAAACGAGTGAGTTTTTAATCAGTGTATCAGGTAGTGTTTTTTCAATTTTAATTACATTTTGGAATTTAATCATTGGGTTTATTATTTCTATATATATATTATCTACAAAAGAGGTTTTTGCGTCTCAAGGTAAAAAATTATTATACGCAACATTTAGCATATCTAGAGCAAACAATCTTGCAAATGACATTAGATTTGTTCATAAGACATTTACCGGATTTATTTTTGGAAAGGTAATTGATTCTATTATTATAGGTTTTTTGTGTTTAATTGGAACTTCAATTTTAGGCACACCATACGCAGTATTAGTTAGTATTTTCATTGGATTTACTAATGTAATTCCGTTTTTTGGACCATTTATTGGCGCAATACCCTCTGCAATATTAATTTTCGTTGTTGAGCCTACAGAACCATTAAATCTATTATATTTCTTAATTTTCATATTATTATTACAACAGTTTGATGGCAATATACTAGGACCTAAAATTCTTGGAGATTCAACAGGATTGTCTGGTTTCTGGGTAATCTTTTCTATCATGGTCTTTGGTGGGTTCTTCGGAGTTCCCGGTATGATTATTGGCGTTCCTACATTTGCTGTAATTTTTGCTGCTATTAGAAGAATTGTTAATAGGAGATTGAAAAAGAAAAACCTTCCATTAGATAGAAAAGTTTATGATGATTTAGTGACTATTGAGGAAGGCGATTTTATTGCTGACCTTCCCGAAAAAGAAGAAGAAAGAAATGTAGTAGAGTTAACTAAGTAAATTTAGTGTTCAAGCTATATAATTGTAAAGAGTTCAAACGAGCTTGCAAGCTGATGTTTGAACTCTTTATTTTGAATTATATAATACGAACCTTTTAGATATCATAGACTAGCAGAAAACACTTGTATAGAAATATATTAGTGTAGAAATATAAAGAAGAATTTGCATTATCAGGGTGCGAATAAATACTGTAAAACAGACTCGCAAGAACTGGATATTATAACACAAAATCTAATAACTAAAAAATGACACACCACAAATATATGGTGCGCCTATACATACTTACTACTTAATACCTGCTGAACAACTTGAAAATGGCATTCTAACGCAAAAGAAAGCTG
>CAYJBU010000129.1:0-7609 GCA_964368155.1 uncultured Eubacteriales bacterium
CAAGATAAGCCGTAAAATTTGCTCTGTGAGCGAATTTTACAACAAACGCTTTGCGCTTGTTCTGAATAACTTGTTATTCAGTAGGCTTTAATTATTAAAACTCATTCAACTAATATATCAATACTATCAAAACATGCATTTTAATTTAGAAAAAAGCAGAGACAATCTTTAAGCAACATTATTATGCATTGCTCTAAAGAAAAATCTCCACTTTTATTATTGATTATTCAGTTTCCAACAGTTCTATCAAGCTCACATTGCCTGATTCGTCTATCGTAAAATCTACTACTTCATTTTCCATAGCATAAGAAATCCTAGTTCCTTGCTCAGTAAAATCGTCGCCATATAATTCGACTATTTCTTCTCTTGTCATTCCAACTCTTCCTCCCAAAGCAGTTTGATATACATTAGAATTCAATTCAAGTATATATAACACATCTTTGTCACCATCTTTGTACAGATAAAGGGTAAAGTCTCCAAATAAATAAATTGTGTCGTTCCCATCAAAATGACAACTAGGAGCTTGTTGTGTTTCCAGTGGCTCACCCAACGCAGTCAGCATATCTGCTGTTATTATAGAGCCAATTTCCAAGCTTTGACCGGCTATTATCACTCCGCTAGAACCAGCCGTTCCAACCGGAATGTCTCCAACAAGAATATCTCCTGCAGGAACTTGAGCTTCAGAGTCATCTGGTGTCTCAACAACAGAGCTCTCTTCCTTTGAGCTTTCAGGTGCAGAACTCTCTGCAACAGCATTTTCAGAACATGAAACAAAAGTAGCGCAAATTAGCGCTGTTAAAATAATTACTAAAGTTTTTTTCATATTGATACTCCATTCCGCCTCTATAAATCGGCACAAACCTAATAAAATTCGAGGTGCATTTAAACAAATTTAGTTTGAACTTGTTTCAAACTATTAATCCCTTTCGAACAATGACAATCAATTATATTTAATCTCAACGTTGTCAAAACTCATTTCCTTTGGAAAATATGCAGAAAACCCAATTAAATCTTGTTTATTTCCTAAATCTAGCACATCTTCAATTATTGGGAAAGCCTCATAAATCTTGTCCCCTATTTCTATATAAACATTTTCCACCTGTGAATTCAATTCGAAATAACCATATATTTGAGTGTAATTTACTTTTTCGTCTATCACCAAAGTAGGTTCTTCAACCGCTTGCATGTCGATATCTGTCACCACTTCAATAGCAGGCATCACGGGTGCATTGTTTAATAGATTAGGAATATTTCTTTCCACAATTTCTAAAATAACATAATTTGCGCCATTTGTCAAATCAAGATTGTATGGTACAATCCTGCTGAAATGGACATTTTCAAACTCTCTCCCAAAATACTCCAAAAGTGCATTTCCAAAAGAATCCCTAAACACAACCACATTTTCGCTACCAGTTTTGCAGTAAGTATCTATAGATAAATCATCCATAGACCTAAATCTTGAAACGTATTCAAATTTACTATTAAAGTTATAATAAATTTGTTCTTCAAACTCGTCGCCTAATGGATAGAGCATTCCATATAAATCACCCTCAAAATCATTTCTTATTTCATATGAGAGTATTTCAAAATTCAAATCGCTAATTCCAAACTTAGTCATCATATTTTGGAAAGCTATATATGCCCCTTCATTATTCCAGTGAGAATCTTTTTTCAAATACAATTCTTCTTCGCTATCTTTCAGAACTTGGAATAAATCAAGATAAATATCCTCATCAAGCTCTTTCCCTAACAAATCAGCATTGCTGTCACCATGATTTTTAATATAATTCCACGGCATATTTTCAGGATAAATAGAGTTTTTGTTTGGAGCAATAGTAAAAAGAAACTGCGCACCATTGCTCTCAACATATTCAGCAATTAACTCAATAATTTTTGCTATATTATCAATTTCTTTTTCGCTCAAAACATTTTCACCAATATAATCATCTATTGTTTCCGCAAAATACAGCCAATCATTATTTCCAACAATAACTTGATTTTCTGCACTGGTATTAAATACGGAGTCTAAGTATAAAGCATTTAACTCAACCAATTCATCTCTAAAATTAAAATTATCGTTTAAATAATCATCAAATGAATTTAAGAAATCAATATTTAAACTTTCATCTTCAATTAAAAGAGGCAACTGTGCTTTTTCTCGCTTTTCTTGTGATTCTTGTGCGCCCAAGCTTATGAACGGCATAGAAATTACAGGTATTAAACTTAAGAAAAAAAACAAAATTATATATATAAGTTTACCAGAATTTTTTATCATCATAATTATGACCATGTCATTTCCGCCGCACAAAATGCGATGAAATTTCGGGTATATCACCCTGACTATCCTTTTTGATTTATTTTACAAACTTTCCCTTTCCTAAATTTTTCTATTTTCATTCAAAATCTAAAATAAATGAATGGGTTATATGAGTTAGAAGCAAGTGACAACACGCAAAGAGCGAACATTGCAAGCGTACTAACATATGAGAAAGGGTCTGCAAAAGCCATCACTTTGCTATGAAAATTCAATTTTTTAACGGCATTTGTCGATGCAACAACTGCTATTATTAAAATAAAAACCACGTAATTATTTATTAACTTAAACACAATAGCGAAGCTTTGCGTGTTAAAATCGAAACCAAAAAACATCGAGTGTAAATAATCAAATGCATAAGTTATTGTATCCGCCCTAAAAATCACAAACAAAGTAGTGACCACAACCACTGTGTAAACATGCTTTATAACGCTGTTTTTTATCTTATTAATCGGTATTATACCAACTGTCTCAAGGAATAAAAATACTCCGTGCAGAACTCCCCAAAGCACAAAGGTTAAGTTTGCACCATGCCACAATCCGGTAGTTATAAAAACTATAAACTGATTTACATATGTGCGTGCTTTTCCTTTTCTGTTTCCACCTAAAGGAATGTATAGATATTCTTTAAACCAAGTAGAAAGCGAAATGTGCCACTTTCTCCAAAAATCTTTTATTCCACTTGCAGTAATAGGATAATTGAAATTCTCTTTGAATTCAAATCCAAACATTTTCCCAAGACCTATTGCCATGTCACTGTAGCCTGAGAAATCAAAATATATCTGAAATAGATACGAAATTGCGCCAATCCAAGCAGTGATTACATTGAGCTCAGAAGGATTCAACGCAAAGAGTTCATCAACGATTATTGCCATTTGATTTGCAATTAAGACTTTTTTGCTTAAGCCAATTATAAATCTTCTTATTCCCGCACTCACTTTATCTACAGTGCATTCTCTATGATTAATCTGCTCTTCTACATCTCGGTATTTAACAATAGGTCCTGCAATTAACTGTGGAAAAAGCGAAATATAAAGCAAAATATTTAAATAGTTTTTTTGTGGTTTCGCATCTCCTTTGTAAACATCAAACACATAGGACATTGCTTGGAATGTGAAGAACGATATGCCTATCGGCAACCGAATATCAGGAATTTCAAACGCAAAAAATGGAATTAAATTTAACGTGTCCAAAAAGAACATAAAATATTTGAAATAAAACAACAGTCCAACATTTACTAATACTGCTAAACCGAGAAAAAATCGTTTTTTACCTGAAAACCTAACGACTAATATTCCAAAAATCATGTTAAAAAAAACCGAAAAAAGCATCAACAGAACATAGACAGGTTCTCCCCAAGCATAAAAAACTAAACTCGCAAGGGTTAAAAATACATTCTTAATTTTTATATTCGGAATTAGAACATACAAGATAAACACTATTGGTAAAAACAAAAACAAAAAACTAATAGAACTAAATACCATTTATTTTATATACTCCTCACCGATTATTGATTTCATCAAATGAAATTCCAAAAACTTTTTACCCCAAAGGACTCCAAGTGTATCCTAAATCTTTTAATTGTTCTTCTGTAATAGGAGAAGTCGTATACATCGGGTCGTAGTGCGTCCATGTACCTCCCGACCTTACTGCTACCCACGCGTGCTCTGTTGGACCTACTCTGCCAGTGCCTACTACATATCTTACATCGTAACCTGCACGTTGAAACAATAAATATGATAAAGATGCAAAGTGATAACAAGCTCCTCTACCTGAATTTATAGCCTCAACAGCATTATCTGTAATCCCACCCGACGAACCCATCGCTTTGTATGACACCGTGTTTTTAACCGCAGAAGCTGCACCACCAGCACCCCAACCATAATTGTTTAATAACTCGTCCAAATATAAACCTATATTACTTGAGTTTGCAGGTTGCTTTCTTGCTACTCCATCAGAACCTAAGTTATACAAACCAATCGTTGTGTCGGTCATCATAACACCTGAATTATCAAAATAATAGCGTGTAGAAGTTATTGTTTGCCAACCTGTAACAGGATATCCGTAACTGTTGTAATAATAGATTTCTCCATCAATTTCTTGCCAGCCTTTTACTAAAACTCCATCACTTCTAAACTGATAAGTGTTTCCACTAATATTATATTGACCTGTAACTTTCTGATTGTTACTATAGTAGTATACATTTCCACCTATTGTAACCCAACCATTTGCTAGCGAGCCATCAGACATGAAGTAATATGAAGTAGACCCTATAGTTCTTTCTCCTGAATAAGTTCCGCCACCATCGAGATAATAATATCTTTTTCCGCTGTGATCCACCCAACCATACTGTGGTACTCCATCGTTGAAATAATAACTTTTGCCATCAATTGTTTGACTACCACTGACAGTTACAAAACTATTGTTAAAATAATAGTCACTTCCGTCTATTTCAGCCCAGCCTTTAACCGCCTCACCATTTTGTGGCGAGAAGTAGTAATTTCCATTTTCATTGGTATACCAACCAAAAGATTTTTCCCCTGTCTCTTCATTTAACAAAAAATGCACGCCATCAAGGGTAATAAATCCTTTTTGCATCAAATTATTCTCATCGAAGTAATAGTCTTTATCATCAATAGTATGCCAATCAGAAACAGCGACACCATCATTTTCAGAGAAAAAATATTTACCCTCTTCAGTTTCAACCCAACCACTATGTTTTTTAGATGTCTCTTCATCAAAATAATACAACACTTCACCAAGCGTTTGCATTCCAACCAATAGGTTAAATTCTTCGTCTATATAATAGCTTTCATTTTCAAACTCTGTCCAGCCCTCTTGTGTTCCATCTTCCAAAAACAGCTTGTTCGCACCGTTTACTGTAACCATTCCTGTAAATTGCTTTCCATCGTCTAAAAAACTATACTCTTTGCCCTCAATTACATGAATTCCAATCAAAAGCTCACTTTCATCGTTGTAGTAATAACGCTTTCCATCATTTTCAACCCAGCCAATTAACAGTCTTCCAGTTTCTTCATCAAAAAAATAAAACGAGCCTTCAACTTCCGTTCTACCACTAGCAAGAACTGCATCACTGTGCGCAAAATACGTGTAATTCCCGTCTTTTATCCAGCCGTAATCTACATAATTATCAGCACCAAAAAAATATTGCTTCGAATCTATAACATTAAGCCCAACAAGAAACTCACCGGTTTCATCTGATTTATACCTATACCCTAAATCATCTGTTTTCCAACCGGGCCTCATTATCTGATATGCAATTAGACCTGAAATAGTTCCTCCAATCACTATCAATATCGAAACCGAAATTATTATTATCAATTTCCAATTAATTTGTTTTTTCTCATAAGTTGAATCTAAATTCAACACATCTGTTTCATTCATTTACCACAATCACCTTTCGATGTAATACATATATAATAAATAATACCCAAAATAGCAATAAAAGTCAAGTTTAATTGTTAACAGTTTGTTTATATAAGACTATATATATATTGTGCAAAATACTTGTTTGTTTTATTCTGGTGTGATATAATAACCTCGAATGGTACCCAAAATCACAGATTTTGACCATTCTGAGAACATTGTATTTCGGGGCGATGGACACTACGTGTCTAAATAATATAATAACCTCGAATGGTACCTCAAAATAACATCATACTTCGCATGCTGTAGAGATTTTGACCATTCTGAGAACATTGTATTGCCTCGGTTAGTGTCAAAGTCGCCTAATGGCGACCTATGCCACTTTAATAATATAATAACCTCACGCAGTGAACAAAAGAAGTTGCAGTTGTATTTTGTTAAGAATATATGTAATACAGAAGGACTTTCTTCTTAAAAAAGCAGGGGATTATTCTGGAACTCCGTGTATGAAAGGACGGTAAAAATGTCAAATAAACCTAATATTTTATTAATCATGTGTGATACAGTTCGCACAGATTCCTTGAGTTGCATGGGAGGGTTCGAAGGACTTACTCCTAATTTAGACAAACTTGCAAAAGAGGGAGTTCTTTTTGAACAAGCTCACTCGGTTTCGCCTGTATGTTGCCCTTGTAGGTGTAGCTTGATGACTGGAGTATACCCAAACATTCATATGGCAGTTGAAAACGGAATTGACAGACTTCAAAATTTGCCTGTTGTTACCGACTATTTAAAGAAAGAAAACTACCACACATTGATGATAGGAAAAACTCATTTTGGTGATATTCCTGATAGTTTTGATGTGAAAATCATCAGTGGCGAAAAATCAGGAAACGCAAATGATGCCTACGGAGTTTTTATTAAAGATACTGGTTATGAGAGGGCTTCAAAATATCCTTTCGACAAACCCGAGGAATACTGCATTGATGCATTTCTTGCTAAGACGACAATTGAAGAAATTGAAAAAGTTAAAGACAGCGAAAAGCCATTTTTTGCTTTTTGTTCAATGCCAAGTCCTCATGGACCGATTGATACTTTGAAAGAGTATGTTGATAAATTCAAGGATGTGGAAATTCCCGAAATCAACATCTCTGATGATGATTTGGATAATCTTCCCGTGCATTTAAGAGCTGTTTTGGGCATTGGTGAAGGTGTTAAATTGCCTGATAACTCAGATGGCTCATGTGTTCTTGATGAAGTAAGTGGGATTGCGTATGAAAAAGAACTGCATAACGAAATTCAAGAATTTAAAAAAGCATACTATGCATTAATGAATTATTGTGATGTGCAAATCGGAAAAATTGTTGACTACATAAATTCAGCAGGTTTAAGAGAAGATACTTTGATAATTTTCACCTCAGACCACGGGCAACAATATTTTGACCATGGTTTCAATGACAAGCACAGTTTTTACGATGAGAGTTTCAGAGTCCCTCTGATTATTAGTATGCCTAAAACTTTGCCGGAAGGGACAACCGAAAAATTCGCTACTACTATTGATGTGACTACAACCATTCTAAGCGCTGCTGGTATCAAAATCCCTGACCATATGAGTGGATATGATTTGTTCACTCCGCTGAAAGAAAATTTGGAAAATCCACGTAAATTTGCTGTTGGAATTTTATATCGTTACATTGCGTTGGCTACTGAAAAGTATAAATTCGAATACTATTTAGATGAGTACAAAGGTAGATTGTTCGACAGGATAAATGATCCGAATGAGATAAATGATTTGTATGATAACGCAGAGTATTCTAAGGAAAAGTTGTTGTTAATTCAGGCGCTGTTGTCTTGGCATTCATCTTTGAGTAATGTTCACTATTACAAACAAAACTCACACGGTGGAGGACC
>CAYJBU010000130.1:0-7594 GCA_964368155.1 uncultured Eubacteriales bacterium
GGTTAAAGATTGGGTCGCTTCAAATTATAATAGTAAAGATGAGTCTGGATTGACACCTCAAGAACTTTTGCCAAAACTTGAGAGAAAATGCTACAATTTCATGGATAAGCAATATAGTTGTTATAATCGGTCAATATTACCTATGCTTAAAAAATCCGGATTTTCTTTTTTAGAAATTGATGAATTGAATTCATCTCAACAAAGGCAATTGGATGAATACTTTAAAAAAGTAGTTTTCCCTGTGCTTACTCCTCTTGCGATTGACAATAGCAGACCGTTTCCTCAATTGGCAAATAAGAGTCTAAATATCGCAGTTAGATTAGAAGAAAAAGAGGTTAAGGAATCTTGCTTCGCAGTGGTGCAAGTTCCGTCAATTTTGCCAAGATTTATCCCTGTTAAGAAATCTCAAAGCAATGAAAAATGCTATGTATTGCTTGAAAATTTGATTATGCATAAAGTTTCAAATTTGTTTGAATTACATGATATTATGGCAGTTACCCCATTTAGGGTTACGAGAAATGCTGACTTTGAACTTGATGAAGAAGCAAGTGATTTTCTCTTGGAAATGGAAAAAACAATAAATCTAAGAAAACGTGGTGAACTGGTCAGGCTTGAAATGGTTTCTAAATCCGACATTGCAACAAAAAAGTTTTTGTCAAAGATGCTAAACATAAAACAAAAGGATATTTATGAAGCAAAAGGACCGTTGGATTTAACATTCTTAATGAAGTTTAATAGTGTTTCAGATAATGAAGAGCATTATTTCAAAAAAATAAAACCGGTTTCGCCTGCTCCTGATTTTTATACCAGCGAAGAAAATATCTTTCAGGTTATAAAACAGAAAGATAGATTGGTTCATCATCCTTACGAAAGTTTTGACTGTGTTGTAGATTTTATTAAAACTGCTGCAGAAGACGAAAATGTTCTAGCAATTAAACAAACTTTGTATCGAGTTAGCGGAAACTCTCCTATTGTTGCAGCATTGATGAAAGCTGCGGAGAACGGCAAGCAAGTTACGGTTTTAGTTGAATTGAAAGCACGTTTTGACGAGGAAAATAATATCAACTGGGCAAGGCTTTTAGAAAAGGCGGGTTGTCATGTTATTTATGGATTGACAGGCTTAAAAATTCATTGTAAAATCGCTTTGGTTGTCAGGCGTGAGGAAGATGGAATACGTAGATATGTCCATTTGGGGACAGGAAACTATAACGACTCTACTGCAAAAATTTATACAGATATCAGTCTTTTTACCTGCAAAGAACGATTTGGTGCAGATGCTTCTTCGCTGTTTAACGTGATTACTGGTTACTCAAGGCCTCCTGTTTATAACCATTTTATAGTTGCTCCACTTGACATGAAAGGCGCATTTGTGCGAATGATTAGAATGGAAGCTGAGAATGCACAAAATGGATTGCCGTGCGGCATTATTGCTAAGGTGAATTCAATAATAGACCCGGTTATTATTGAGGAATTATACCGTGCATCTATGGCTGGAGTTTCAGTGCATTTAATTGTAAGAGGTATTTGCGGAATTATTCCAAACTTAGAGGGTATTAGTGAAAATATCACTGTTCAAAGTGTTGTTGGACAATTTTTGGAACACAGCAGGATTTTCATGTTTACAAATTCTGGAAATCCCAAATATTTTCTAGGTAGTGCAGACTGGATGCCGAGAAATCTTGATAGAAGAATAGAGTTAGTTTTTCCTGTTCAAGATGATGACTTGAAAGAGAGAGTAGAAGAAGTGCTAAGCATCACTATGTCGGATACTACTAATTCAAGAATTATGAATAATGACACAAGCTACAGCAATGTTGATATGAGGGGAAAGAAGAAAACTAACAGTCAAGAGATTTTCGCAAAATTGTCGCAAGAAAGACTCGCGAATTTAAGAAAACGTGAGAATGAGGAAGCGCTGTTGCAAATAAGGACTAAGGAAATCTAATGCTAAACGATCATTATAATTTTGTGTTGATGTTTTTTAATTTATTTATATTATTGTTAGCAGTTTGGTGAAGTAAGGATTAGGAAAGGGGATTTTAACGTGAAAAGAATAGGAATATTAACTAGTGGTGGAGATTGTCAAGGTTTAAATGCTTCGATTAGAGCAGTTGCAAAAGCACTTTTCGAACACTACAAAAATGACTTGGAAATTTACGGGATAAAAGATGGATACAAAGGACTAATTTTTGGTGAAAGTACACTAATGAATCCAGAGAGCTTTTCGGGTATTTTGACACTTGGTGGCACTATTTTAGGTACTTCGAGACAACCTTTTAAACTCATGAGGGTTATTGATGAAACCAGTTTAGACAAAGTGCTTGCAATGAAGCAAAACTATAAAAAAATGAAATTGGATTGCCTTGTTATTTTAGGCGGAAATGGTACACAAAAAACTGCAAATTTACTCAGAGAAGAGGGATTAAATGTAATTCATCTTCCAAAAACAATTGATAATGATATTTTTGGCACTGATATGACGTTTGGGTTTCAAAGCTCGGTTGAAATAGCAACTCAAGTCATTGATTGTATTCACAGCACAGCGACTTCGCATGGTAGAGTTTTTTTGGTTGAGATTATGGGGCACAAAGTCGGTTGGCTTCCGCTATACGCTGGGATTGCTGGTGGTGCAGACATAATTTTATTGCCAGAAATTCCATATGATATTCAGGTGATTGCAAACGAGATTAAAAATAGAAACAATGGCGGAAAAAAATTCTCAATTCTTGCAGTGGCTGAAGGAGCAATTTCTACTTATGAGTCAGGAATGACAAAAAAGGAATTAAATAAATACAAAAAGACACTTGCATTCCCCTCGGTTTCCTATAAAGTTGCGTCAGAACTTTCAGGGCTAATTGATAATGAGATTAAAGTGTGTGTTCCCGGACATTTTCAAAGGGGTGGCAGTCCCAACGCATATGACAGAGTTCTGTGTACAAGATTAGGAGCTGCAGCTGCTGAGTGTATTATTAATAAGCAGTTCGGTGTAATGATTGGTATGATTAACGGAGTAACTATGCCAATTCCGCTTCAAGATTGTGCTGGACAACTTAAAAAAGTTCCTGTAGATTGCCAAGAGATACAAGCAGCAAGAGCCATCGGGGTATCTTTTGGGGATTAATTTAGCCGAGTTCATGTAATTCGTACCATTCCATATTTAATATTTACTCAATAAAATGACCCTCCAACAGTTGGATTAAAAAATCTAACCGATGGGGGTCTTTAGCTATTTAAAAGATATAAACACGAAGAAAAAAGTAAAAAGT
This sequence comes from uncultured Eubacteriales bacterium, assembly GCA_964368155.1. Taxonomy (GTDB): domain Bacteria; phylum Bacillota; class Clostridia; order Oscillospirales; family Acutalibacteraceae; genus SIG603. The sequence continues at coordinate 3,267 of CAYJBU010000130.1, forward strand.
TCAGTGAAAATGGGAAATCTATTTGATTAGAGCTATTAAAATGGAATTTGTTTTTTCTTTAGCTGAAAAATTAATGGTTAACAATTAAATCATTTACAACTTCACCAGCAATAATCAATCCGCACACAGTCGGAACAAATGATGCACTACCAGGAGTAGGCCTGTTTGCAGTTCCTTTTTTTTCATTGCTTTCTTTTGGGGTTAATGGAATTTCTTCGCTATATGCAACTTTAAGATGTTTAATTCCCATTTCTTTCACTTTTTTTCGAATTACTCTTGCCAAAGGGCAAACTGATGTTTTATTTATATCAGCTATTTTGAACCCAACTGGGTTCAACTTATTCCCAGCACCCATAGAACTTATAATTGGGGTGTGGACTTCATGCGCTTTCTTGATTAAGAGTAACTTTGAAGAAACTGTATCAATAGCATCGATGATGTAGTCATACGAAGTAAAATCAATCTCATCAATATTATCATCGTTGATGAATGAGGGGGAGCAATTCACTTTGATATTTGGGTTAATGTCAAGGCAACGCTCTTTCATAACTTCAACCTTGTATCTGCCTATTGTCGAATGTAAGGCTATAATCTGTCTGTTAATGTTCGTAAGTGATACAAGGTCATTGTCAAATAAATCTAAGATTCCAACACCACTTCTAGCTAAAGCTTCGCAAACTTGCCCTCCTACTCCACCAATTCCAAATACTGCAATTCTACTATTAGCAAGTTTTTCAAGGTTATTTTTACCTATTAATAATTCAAATCTGGAAAATTCGTTTAACATATTTTAGTATCAGGGGATATTATAGCTAAGTAAACAACTGACAATTCCCCCGATTTTCCTTTCAAATGAGATAAAGGTATATCGTAATTCATTACTTTAATATAATATTAGAATTTAGAATTAATGAACTATACAGAACTAAAACATCTGCATTTTCAAAGTCAACATATTGCTCAATTAACTGAGTTGAGAAATATCTCAAATCAACGAGAGTAACTTTTCTATATTCCTCTAAGAAAAATGGTGCGATTGAGCTGCCGAACGAGTCTCTGAATATTATGAGTTCTTTTTCACTATTGCTGTTTGGTGATTCAATCTCAATTAAAGCAGCAGCACCGTCAGAGAAAACGTTGTAAGGGTCCTTAGAATCAAAATTCTCTATATCATAAACATTGGTAGTTTCTTTTGTTTCAAGATTAAATAATATAGAACTGTCGATAACTTCATTAGTTAGATAGATTAAATCTTCAGGAGGATAGGGAAGAGCAGACTGTCCGTGATATACTCCGTAAAATGGATTGAGGATGTTTTGAGTGTAGTCTTCAAGTTTTGGCGCAGTGAAGTTCATAGCTTTTGAAAACTCCTCCATTGCATGAAACAATTTATCTTGTGACCAGTGAGTATCTGTCTTGTAATAGCTTTCTAAACTCAGCTCATCAAAGATGTCAATGTATATAGCGCTATCCAGTCCACTAACGAACTTATCTGCTATCTCTTTTGCATCTGTGCTTAAGATATCTAGTCCATCATAATATGACTTGTCAGGCACTACGCTCACGTAATAATTATCTGCTGTATCCTTAACAAATATCTCGTAAATCTCGTTGGTTTTATCGACGAAGTGCTGTATATTTTCTTCTTTAAGTGGATAATCGGTTTTAAAAATATAGCCATCGTTAGCGTATAGTCCACCTACATCTTGTTGAAGGTAAACGTCTTTTCTTATTACAGCATTTATTGTTCTCATTTCTTCCCTTAAAGGAAATTGATCAAAAGTATAGTCGGAAAAATCTTCAAACCATTCTCCATTCATCACTGTTTCGGCTGTGGGTGCTTCAAATTGGGCTAAGTTTCTGCGCTCAGATGATGAATATTCTTTGTCTGGGCTTATCAAAGTGAAGATGAAAAAACCGAACACGAAAACTAGAAATGTTATTGCGTTTATTTTTTTCATTTAAAATCTAAAATAGAGGAATGGGTCAAAACTGCCGTCAATTAAGAAAGCTGTACACATACTTAGAAGCACAACTATTACAATCGGTGACATAATTCCTGCTACTTTTTCTCCTTTCTTAGAAGATAACAATTTTTTTGCAAGAGGAGTTGCAGCGATAATACCAACAATGAAAACTACAGCATAGCTTCTTAGGTAATAAATTGTTTCGGTAGTTATTAATGGGGCTCCACCTGTAAGGATATTAATGTTTTGATTAAAAATTTCTACGCTGTCGCTTGCAAAAATCATAAAACTAACCAACACTACGGTTAGTAGATAAATGTGAGAAAAAACTTTTGGTATTTTTTCTAGGAATTTCAATATAAATACTTTCTCTAATATCAAGAATAACGCAAAATATAAACCCCAAATAATGAAATTCCATTGCGCACCATGCCAAAATCCTGTTAAAAACCACACTACAAAAATATTTCTGACCCATTTCAAGGAAGAAACTCTGTTTCCTCCCATTGGAATGTACACATAGTCACGAAACCAAGTTCCAAGAGTCATGTGCCAACGTCTCCAAAACTCAGTTGCAGATTTGGCAATAAAAGGGTAGTTAAAGTTCTCAGGGAATTCAAAGCCAAAGATTTTCCCTAATCCTATTGCCATGTCACTGTATGCAGAGAAATCCAAATATATTTGCAGGCTGTATGCAATAGCCCAAGTCCATGCAAAAACAATTGATTTTTCTCCGCTTTGTACGTATTTTTCACAAAATTCACCCAATACATTTGCTATAAGCACTTTTTTAGCAAAACCTATAGTAAAGCGCAAAGCACCTTGAGAAAATTTTTCAAAACTGTGAGTTCTATTTTTTAATTGATTTTCGATAATACTATATCTTACAATCGGTCCTGCAATAAGTTGAGGAAAAAAACTAACGTAACAGGCGTAATCTATAAAGTTCTTTTGTAATTTTGCAGTACCACGATAGAGGTCAATGTTGTAACTAAGTGTTTGGAATGTGTAAAAACTTATTCCTATTGGTAGCACTAAATTTAATAGGTCGTTATTTAAACCAAGTAAGTTGTTAGTGTTTTCAATAAAAAAGTTTGTATATTTGAAATATAGAAGAAAGCTCAAACTGATTGTAGTAGAAATAATAAGAGGGATAATTTTCCTTTTAGATTTATCTATTATAAATCCAAAAATATAAGTGGAAATCACTGCTAAGAGCATTACGATTATGTATTGTTGCTCTCCAAAAAAATAAAAAAAGAGGCTAGACAATAAAAGGACAAGATTACTTCCCCTTTTAAATGTAGCACTCATTAAAAAGTAAAATATTAGTGTTATTGGTAGAAACCAATATAAAAACTCGATGCTGGAAAAAATCATTTATGACCATCCTTTCCGCTTTAACGTTGCTTTGAGCGGTTTGACAATTATGTCAAATTCTTGGAATTATCACTGTAGCATTAACTTGTATAATCTGTTCAATCTTTACTTCATGATAACACGCTGATTCTTCGAAAATTTCCGAAAAATCAGCTGTATCAATCAATTGTAAAATGTTTGAAGATATGAGTATTAAGTTTATTGTATCATTATTCTGCTAATGCGTCAAATGATTCAATGAATTTTTCAGAATCTTGGCTCATGATAAGGAACATCATATCCCCGATTGTTGAAGTTTGAACATCATCTGGCTCAACGCTAACACAAACCCATTTGATTGGATCTACAGTTGTAGCAATACCTTCAGCTAGAGTCTCTGCTGCAGCTTCATCTTCTGCTCTAATCATAACTAATGAGAAAGCTTGAGAAGACATCATTGGTTCAGTAACATATCCTTCGACGAACTCATATTCGCCTTCGCCTAATGCGTAAACTTGGTTTTCTTCAGTGATTTCCATTGTAGAAGTTGCTGTTTTTAGCATTTCTTTGAAGTCTGGGTCGATATCAGCGTTTTCGATAACTTCCATGATTAAATCAGGAATTTCGCCCTCTAAGTTTACTACTTCTGGAGTTGGTTCTGGAGTTGGGTCTGGTGTGCTAGAAGCTGTTTCAGCTGTTGCACATGCAGCAATTGAAGCTGCGAGGATTACGGTTGTAAGTAATGTTAAAATTTTTTTCATGATAAATATCTCCTGTTTTGTTTTTTTGTTCTTTATACTATACACACGCAGTGATGAGTTAAAATGTTTCAATAAAAATAAAAAAATTATATTTTTTATTTTAAAAGAAAAATAGTTGACATTTACTCGAAAATATGGTATGATATTTCGGTACTAATTAAGGACCAATAGCTCAGTTGGTTAGAGCAACCGGCTCATAACCGGTTGGTCCGGGGTTCGAGTCCCTGTTGGTCCACCAAAT
>CAYJBU010000131.1:0-1371 GCA_964368155.1 uncultured Eubacteriales bacterium
CTAATTGCGAATAGCACTTATTTAGAATTGAAAGAAGCTTATTCCGAACTTGCTACTTTAGAAGAAATTCTTGAATTTTCTGTGCAAAAGGGAGTTAAAATTAATTTGGATTTTAAAGTGTTTAACTCATATGATGTTATAGCAGAAATTGTAAAGAAACACGATTACTTTGAAAAGTGCTATTTGACAGGAATTGAAGAAAATTTTAACAAAGCAGTTGAACAATTTGAGAAATCAGAGATTTGGTTTCAATCTAGATTTGTACCAAACGGAGTCATGCCGTTTGAATACGAGAATTACGTTGAGGAGTGTTTATCTTTAGTTAAAGAAAACGGTTGCAAGGATTTGAATATATGCTATATTAATTGTAATAACTATCTTGTAGAAAAAGCTCATGAAGACGGGATTAAAATTCATGTTTGGACAGTTGATAATGAGAGAGATATAGAAAAAATGTTGTTAATGAATGTTGACAGCCTTACTACTAATAATCTAAATCTTGCTTTTAAGCTTAGAAGTAAACTATTCGGTGATAAAGTATGAAAAAGTGATTTCCTTTGATTGAGTAACAAGATAATTCGTGAATATTGGATATCTACATTGTTAGTATTTCTCGTCAATTCGAAAAAATGTAGCATACTGCAATCGATAAAATGTCACATATACGGATTTTTTATCAAAATATATATGCTGAAAAGTATCTGTTTTTTTGTCGCGTTAAAGTAAATTTGCACAAATAAAAATAGGGGAGTGCTTCCACTCTCTCCCTTTTGGGCAGGCATGGAAGCCCGTCCCTACAACTATCTTGATGATGCAAACTCGTTGTCTTGGTATTTTTAGTAGAAAAACAAAGTTGTTTATGTAAGATTTGACAACTTGACTATGATTGTGTAATCGTGATATAATAACTTTACGCATTTAACAAAATAACATAATACTTTGTATGCAACATCATATTTCATATGCTTTAAAATTTTGACTGCTGAGAGAACATTGTATCTCGGGGTGATGGACACTTCGTGTCTTAATGATATAATAACCTCACGAGTATCAATAAAAAACTTATAGTAGCCCAAAAAATAATATTGCCATGATAATGGCAGATTGGGGAGAACACATGAATGAGATGATCAATAACATTTTAACTAGAAGAAGCATTAGAGCTTTTAATGAAAAATCAATAAGCAAAGAGGATATTGAGCTTTTAATCAAAGCAGGAATGTATGCTCCAAGTGGAATGAATAAGCAAACATGGAATTTCATCGGAATAATTAACAAAGATAAAATCAAGAAGCTTGCACAAGAAGTTGGTAAAGTTATAGGAAATGAAAACTACAATTTTTACAACCCTGCTGCACTGATAATAATCTC
>CAYJBU010000131.1:1471-7522 GCA_964368155.1 uncultured Eubacteriales bacterium
ATGGTGATATCGCCTCTTATTGTTGTGTAAACATCTCAAAAAGTTAAAGGAATGACTATCATGAAGAAACATTGGAAACGAGATATAATTACAATTTGGATAGGACAATCCGCTTCACTTCTCACAAGCTCAGTAATGCAAATGTCGCTTATATGGTATCTTACTGCTACAACAGGTTCTGCACTTATCCTCACATTTGCAACCATTGCAGGATACATGCCTCATGCTTTTTTAGGCACTTTCGCAGGGGTTTTCATTGACAGGTTCGACAAGAAAAAAATCTTAATTTTTGCTGATTTATTCATAGCTATGATAAGCGTCGTCCTGGCTGTTTCTGCATTTTTCGGAGAACTTCAAGTGTGGATTATTATAGTTGCTTTGGTTTTTCGTTCAATTGGAACAGCTTTTCACGAGCCGACTGCTCAAGCTCTAATACCTCTATTCGTACCACAGAAAAGTTTAGCACAGTGCTCTGGCTATGTGCAAGCATTCGATTCTGTTTCCATGCTTTTAAGTCCCTCTTTAGCAATTTTACTTTATGGAATTTGGGACTTACATTATGTGCTAATGCTCGATTCAATCGGCGCACTAATCGCTGTTTTTCTTTTACTAGTGGTGAAATTCCCAAAACAAAAAACGATTTCCACAAGAGAAAAACCTATTAAAATCATTGAGGAGACAAAAGAGGGTTTGCGTGTAATAAAAAGCTATGAAGGTATATTGTCACTTGTAATCATCGGAATTTTATACACGATAATTTATTCACCTATCGGCAGTTTATACCCACATATCACAATGGTTTACTTTGGAGGAACTACTGCACAATCTGGATTTGTGGAAATAGTTTTCTCTTCGGGCTCGCTTATCGGAGCACTTCTTCTTGGAATTGCAGGCGCGAAATTGCCCAAAAGCTTTGGACTAATCGGCTCGATTTTTCTATACGGAACGGGCGTGCTAATAATCGGTTCACTCGCTCCATCTGCGTACTGGATTTTCGTTATCGTCTCTTTCTTTGTTGGTTTTTCAATTCCCTTTTACCATGGAATTGTTCGAACAATTTTCCAAACTCAAATAAAAGAAGAGTATTTGGGAAGAGCTTTTTCTTTGGCTCAAAGTGGAAGACGCTTAGCAATGCCTATTGGACTTTTGTTGGGTGGTTTTTTCTCTGACATCGTTGGTGTAAATGTAATATACATGATAGCAGGAATACTGGCTATAACTCTTGCAGTTTTTATTTCTAGGCTAAAAAGTTTTAGAAAATTTAGGAAACTGTGATAAACAAACTCACTTTTTATATTAATTCATCAAAAAAGCTAATTGTGGAGAGTCATACACGCTAAAAAGCGTGCATAACTCTCCACTCTATCGCTCTAATTCAAACTCGCTTTCGCAGTAGTATGTGGGTTTTACTGCAAAGAAACCCACTTACAAAAGGATTTCCACAATTAAAAAAGAGACTATTGATTTTTCAGTTCAATTGCTGCAATAGCTTTATTAGTTTCCCTAATTCTATCATAACTTTCATCACTGAATTTTCTATTTCTATGGTAATCATAAAGTCCATTTTGCTCCTGCTCAACATCAGTTAGCTGTGTATAACAAAACGCGCATATCTCCGAGAACTCCATCAACACAGAAGTAAGACCAGTGTATCTTCTAATCACCTCTTCCTCTGTAGTTGGGTTTTTCCCATATCCCCAGTTATCTCCTGTTGCACCCGGACTCCACCATGTGCCACCATACTCACTAACAAAATATGGTTGTCCTCCATATGTTTGTCTATTCGAGTAATTATCTAGCACACCTCCTTTAGAAAACTCCTCTTCAAAGCGTTTTCTAAAAATCTCAGGTTCTTGCTCGTACCAATGCACATCATATATATCAGTTACCACATGATAGTTGCCGCTTGTGTCTATCACAGGTCGAGTCGGGTCTATTGCTTTTGTTGCATGGTATACTATCGAAAGAACAGTATCATCTTGTTTTGTGCCATTCTCATTATCCCAAGTCTCGTTGAACGGACACCAACCGACAATCGAAGGGTGATTAAAATCTCTCTCAACTACATCTAGCCATTCAGGCAAAAAGTTCTTTACACCCTCTGCGCTAGTAATGTCTAGTTTCCAGTTTGCCATCTCTCCCCAAGTTAGATAACCCAATTTATCTGCATGATACATATATCTTTCTTCAAATACTTTTTCATGCATTCTAGCGCCATTAAAGCCTAAATCCACCGCAAGTTCAATGTCTCTTTTCAGCGCTTCGTCAGTTGGAGCAGTATAAATTCCATCAGGAAAAAATCCTTGGTCTAGTATAAGTCTTTGATATACTATTTTTCCATTCAGGTACATTGCTTTGTTATGCCATTCGATTGTTCTTAATCCGAAATAGCTGTTCACAACGTCTCCGCTCTCAAGGCTTAACTCTAAATCGTATAAATTAGGCTTTCCTACATCCCATAAATGAACCTCACTTAAGCACAAGGTCATAAATGCTTTGCCACCTGTTGTAATTGCAGAAATATTCCCCACTTCTTTTCCGTTAAAAGAAGCTCTTGCACTAAGTTTTTCTTTTGTGTAGTCTCCTGCTATGCTAACTTCAAGGATTGCTTGATTGTTGTCTGGATTAGGAATTATTTTATATGATTTAATATATGTTTTCGGCACAAATTCTAGCCATACAGTTTGCCAAATTCCAGTAGTTCTTGTATATGAACAACCATATGATTTCAGTTTATCGCTTTGCTTACCAGCTGGTTGCTTGCACGAACGCAAATCATCAATAGCCGATACTACAACAGTGTTACTCCCAACAATGACACTATCTGTTATGTCAAATTCAAACGAAGAAAAACCGCCTTTGTGTGTTCCAACACTTTTTCCGTTAATATAGATTTCAGAAAAGTAATCTACTGCACCAAAGTGAATAATTACTCTCCCAGCAAGTTGACTTTCAGTTATTTCAAAAGTATTTTTATACCAAACTGCAGGAATAAAATCTTTGTACCCAATCCCCGATAAATCGCTTTCTGGGCAAAACGGAACTATAATCTTTTTATCGAAATTCCCGTCATTGTACATTTCTCTTTCTTTTCCACTATTAGAAAAATCAAAAGCAAAATCCCATTCTCCGTTCAGGTTTTGCCATGTTTCTCTTTGCATAGTAGGGCGTGGGTGTTCTGGTCTTGGTATATTTTTCATTTTAAATCCCTTTCTTTTTGTTAATTATGTTTCTAGTATTTTTTACATTTAGGTTCTCGATTCGAGTTTTTCCACTAAATCTATTAACTCCAAAGGCTTATGGATAATGAAATCAGGTGTTTCATCCTCGTTTTCAGGCACCATGTTATATCTTGGGGATATATCAATTAGAACAGAAATTATCCCTAGCTTATTTGCTCCGAGAATATCTCTTTTCAAGTTGTTGCCAACCATTAAAATTCTATTTGAATCCGCCTCATAAGTTAGTCCCATATCTTGCATAGCTTTATCAAACATTCTTCTATCTGGTTTACAACAACCAACTGCCTCAGAAATCGCTTTCGCTTCAAAACACTTGTCCAAATCATAAAACTTTGTGATATTTGCAAACGACTCTACTCTGCCGTCAGCAACCAACGCAATTCGATAACCTCTTTCGTGCAAAGTATGCATCATTTTTTGTGCGCCTTCAAAAAGTTCTGCACGAAGAAGTATTCCATCAGAATTGTTATCCTGCCAAACTTGTGTGGATTCATCTACTAAGGTATCACCGCAGTCAATAAATATAATTGTATTTTTCATTAAAAGCCCCCTTGATATTATCATAATACAAAAGCAAATAGAAATTCACTTTATATCTATTGTATCATAACAGCATAATAATGCAAGTTTTTTATTAAAAATATCATTTTGACACAGCTACTATTTCACCCTCTGCAATAAATGCTGTTTTTACTTCGACACCCTCAGTATTTTCACACATAAATGAGCATTTATCCATTTCAATTCTTTTTCCGTATGCATCATTTGAAAAAATGTAAGCATTGCTTTTTAGTTTATTTACTATTCTAAATTCTCCGCCTTGTTCTTTTGCAATTACAACACATTCCGTTCTGTGTAACGGTTTAAAAATAACTGATACTATTTTTTTCTCTACCCCTATTTCTACGTCTACCTCATCTCCACGGAAATTAAGTATATCCTGTATAAGTTCTTCGTTGGATTTAGGAAACACTGAAATTCTAAGTCTTGTAAATGCATATGGAATAAGCGATTTTTCCACTGTTTTACCAAATTTAGCATTCTCGATAGTGTCGCACACATTTCCATTCAGTCCCCAATTCAAAACTTCATTCATATTGACTTTTAACGAGCATGGAATATTTTCAGGACTAATGTATTTGCTGTTATCATAGCATGAATTTTCTATAAACTCAAACTTATTTTCTATGAACGAATAGTTCCAGTTTTCATCAGGGTAAGTTTCATAGCTTTTCATTCCGCATTTTCCGTCGTATTTAATCCCTCTTAGGCGGTTATCAAGGCTTTCTACCCAATTTTCTTTAATCGGCAAACAATAGATAGCTGCACCTTTTTTAACATACTTTGAGTTATGATGCCACGGGATAACTTTAATCTCGCTAGAAAGCTTAATATTTAACTCTTCATCAGTTTCGAATTCTTTGTTAATCGTTACAAATCCATTTTCAGCTACATGCTTCTCACCATTAATTGAAAAACTTTTGCTCCACTGAGGCACTCTAAGTTTCAAGTTAAATTTTGCATTTTCACCTTTATAAATCAACCTTACATCGTCAGAATAAGGATAGTTAGTAATTTGCTCAAAAACTACTTTTTTTCCACCGAATTGTGTGGTAATTTCATTTTCTCCATACATAGTTAACACAAGAGTGTCGGAATTTTGTTCCATCCACATAAATTGCACAAATTTAGGGTATCCCATGTGAAGATTTGAAAAACAGCATTCAAAACCCGAAATTCCTAAAGCACTGCTGTCCCCATGGTCGTTTAGGAAACCATGAGTTCCTCTTGTAGCCATAACTTGATTTTGAAGTTGATAATAACAATAACCAGAAACGTCATATGTAAAGCAGTTTGGCAGATTATTATAAGCATAACCCTCTGCAATATCATATACAAATGACTCACCACAAATCTCACCTGCTAAAACCATTGAGTGGATACCCTCAACCACTGCGCAAGTTTCAGTGCCTCTTGTCGGCAAGTTATCACGTGCAGGTTCGTCAGCATTTGGCAAGTTATCAATTCTTCCATGGTCTCTTCTGATGCTTTGCATACCCTTCTTAAACGATTCTATGCACTCTTCGTCTTCTGTAAGCTTATATTTAAAGAATGGCTGTTTAAACCCTTGAGTTGTATTAACAACATGGTGTCTAACAGCACCTCCTGCTCTCATCTCGGCTTCCCAGTCTTGAGATTGAGATAATACAGTGTTTGCTAAATCAACAAGCCACTTCACTTCTTCTATTTCATTAAAATAATTATAAAGCCATAAAATCACTTCTATCGCATCGCTTCCACGAGCGTGACCCCAACTGCTTAAAGGGTAATTTTCTATATTCTTTTTCATAAAAGCAAAGTAGTTGATTAAAAAATCAATTATATCACTTCTTGTAGTACCATTATCTTCTAAAATAACAAAATAATCTCTCAACGCCATGAGCATTGGCATTCTCGGCCACCAGTCATATGCCTCATCTTTAATTAAACTATCAGGACCAAAATTTCCATCTTCTTGTTGTGATTTTAGCGAAAAGTTAATCCATTTGTCGCACTTATTCAATAATTTTTCGTCTTTTAATATATAGGCAAGAGGAATTAACCCGTGAACATAGTAAGTCCCTCTTTCCCAACTCTCGCCATCTCCGCCTAGCCAGCCACTTTTCATTGAATACTCTTCATATTCTTCCATATTACCTGTTAAGTTATTCGCTTGCGCTGTTAGCTGTGTTTTTAAATAGCCCTTAGGAATTATTCTTCCGATAGGCAAACTGTTAAAGCTGTTTTTAATCATGATAAATCCTCTTTC
>CAYJBU010000132.1:0-383 GCA_964368155.1 uncultured Eubacteriales bacterium
TGGCTCCCCCTGCCTAACTTGAACCAACGACCCTGCGGTTAACAGCCGCATGCTCTACCGAGTGTATAGGAAAGCTACGGAAAGTAGATGATTTATTCGCTTTGTTTTGTCTATTCTGATTGAAATAATAATGGGCTCAAGTACCCTTTCTATAATCAAATCCATAAAAAACGAAATGAGCTTGTGTTGTTCCGTGAATAAGATTTCCATCACATTCTCTCATCAACAGAGATTGTAATTTTTGTGCTTTTTCAGGATATTCTTTTGAAAGATCTCTTTCTTCACGATAATCAGAATTTAAATCAAAAAGTTCAAAAAATGCTGTATCTGCAACATCAACCCAAGAAGCACCAAATTTCCCAATTTTATATTCATCTGTAATA
>CAYJBU010000132.1:393-7500 GCA_964368155.1 uncultured Eubacteriales bacterium
TCTTAATTTCCAACCATCTTTCGTGACAATGGCTGGTCCGTGAGAACTAGCAAAAACAATATATTCATGTTCTTGATACGATGCAATATCACCATTTAGCAATCCAAAATAGGACAAGCCGTCTTTATCTTCACCTTGCACAGTACCAAGCAAATCTGCCATAGTTGCCATAAAATCATAATTCGCAACAAGACGGTCACACCGTTGAGAGTTGATTTTTGCTGGCCATGAAACTATTAAAGGAACACGTGTTCCTCCTTCAAAATTGCTAGATTTTGCACCAGTCATTCCGTCATTTCCGTTGAAAACGTCTTCGACAAGTTCAGATGTATACCGGCTGTACCAATCATCAATTTTTTCACCCGACAAATCAGTATTCATTTTTCGTCCAGTACGTTGTTCGTTGTAATAACAACAATGCCCATTATCTGAACCAAAAATTATAATGGTGTTTTTCTCGAGTCCTAGTTTTTTTACATCTTCTAAAATTTTACCGACAGTTTCATCCAATCTCAAAACCATAGAAGCATATAGCTTTTCACTGGTATTTAAAATTTTATTATCTTTTAAGGATGGATGAATGTCATTAATCGCTAAATTACCATGTGGCAACTGTGAGGCGTGCAATAAAAAGAATGGTTCATGTTGATGTTTCAATAAAAATTCATGTATTTTTTGATCAAATAAGTCTTGAGAATAAACCTTTCGACCCATTTCAATATCATCGCCATATTTTGTGAATGATTCATTAGAATATTGGTTCACGCCACAATGCACATTTGTGTTACCTTCAATATCAATACGCTCTCCATCTTCAAACACAAACGGTGGATAGTATCCATGACACATTTGATGATCATAATACCCATAGTGGTATTGCCATCCATGTTGTTTAATTGCATCGCCCGTTGTAGCAAATCCCCATTCTAGTTTTCCAATTTGACCAGTAAAGTATCCTGCGTCATTAAAAACCATTGGTAAAAAACGTTTTCCACTGCGTTCTTCTATGCCTGTATTATGAATTAACTCATATACTTCTGCTAACGTTAAATCACCTTTTGCGTATTCTTCGTAAATACCAGCTTTTGTAAACTGCCATTTGCCACAATGGCTATCGTGCACTCCGCACATCAAACTTGCTCTAGCAGGCGCACAAATATGACAACCATGTGCGTTAGTAAAAATAATTCCATCATCGCACAGTGAATCAATATTTGAGGTTTTAAACCACTTTTGTCCGTAACAACTTAACATACCGCGTCCAAGGTCATCTGCATAAATAAAAATAACATTAGGTTTTTGTTTCATATACTTCCCTTTCTTACTGCAACCCTGTATATTTGAAGTCAGAAAACAGAGTGTTTCCCTTACCAATTGCAAAAATCCCTGGGCGTAAACTTAAAAAGCCATGGTACGCTAGTGTTGTTTGCGAGTTTGTATCTATGACGTAATTAACCTTTTTGTAATGTTTACCATCTAGTGAATACCAGAAAGACAAATAGCCTTTCACAATCTTCATTTTCAAACTACAAGACATCTCACCAATTTTGCACTTAGCAATTTCTGCTCCCATGCGATAGATTTTCAAAACTCCATCTTTTAGCGAAAATGCATTAAAATGCACCTCATTGTATATATAGATGAGTCCTGCTTCACAGTTTTGTTCAGGTGACACTGAAACTGTAATTTCAAAACTACGATCTCCCGTAATTATGGTAAGTGGATTGGAGTATCCACAGCTGGTTTCACTTGCTTTTAAAATTAAACCTCTATCCGTGCGTCGCACACGGTCCATAAACGTGTTTTTAAAAGAACGCCATTGCAGTGGCATTTCTGACCCCTCACAAAAAGAATCTGATAAGGTTTCAAATATCTGGTTTCTTTCCCCTGCAGGTTTCAGTGTTGCCATATCAGCCAGTGTATCAACATAAAACCAACCATCATCTGTAAAGGTAATAGGTGAAAGTAATAATTTTCGACCAGCTGTATATAAATCTCTTTCATATGCATGGTAGATAACCCACCAATTGCCAGCAATGTCATCCACAAAATGCCCGTGTCCCTTAGATAGCCAAAGTTCATTGCGATTATAAGTGTGTACAATAGGATTGTATGGTGACAATTCCCAAGGCCCTTCTAACGATGTTGCACGTGCTGACATAATCATATGAGAGGTACCAGGACCGGTTGTGCCACCGTCAGCATAAGTTAAATAATAAAATCCATCGCGTTTAAATACATTTGGCGCCTCTGGGAATGCACCTTCGATATCCCATTCATCTGGAATTTTAGGTGCTTTTAAAATCTGCTTTCTCTCTCCACAAACCGACAAACCATCATCTGAAAGTGGAACCATATAGTTATCGGAAACCAACAAAAAACGTTTTCCATTTTCGTCTACACAATGACCAGGGTCTAAATTCCCTAATTTTAAATCAATTGGTTCACTCCAATCACGGTCTATGTATTTACTCCAAATAACCCAATTGCTACCATTTGCACAAAAATAAATGTAATAAATGTCGTTTAATTTTAAAATATCTGGCGCCCATGCGTGTGGTTGAAATTTTGCTAATGGATGGCAAAGAGTTGTCCAGTTCACTAAATCAGTAGAATAAAATATTGTTAACCCAGGGAAATAAGGTCCTGTTGAAACACACAAATAGAAAACATCTCCGTCACGCATAACAGCAGGGTCAGGATAATCTCCATCTAAAATAGGATTTAAATAATAACCATTTTGCAAATCTGCTTTGTGAATAAGTTCTTTAAACATACAATCTTCCTTTCTTATGAGCCGTTACGCCATTGCGACATAAACGGCGGTGTAATTTCAGGCATATCTCGCATCTCACATATTTGATATGGTACACCCTTCAACGTGCCTGTTGGAGGCATATATGTAGATAAAGAGTGCAAGTTTTGTAGAAATACAGCTCCTGGTTTTTTGCAAAAAACAATTTCGAATACAAAAGTACCATTAATCTGATCACCAAATTTTTCACGTGCATTCACTTCCATATATTCATAACATTCGCTACATAAATCAGCAAGCGCCGGATTTTCTTCAAACACACCATCTACATTTTCAATTACAAAATGCACTGTATTATAATCATCTAAATAAATATTAGTAAACCAAGTTTTACGTGTTATCATAATATCCTCCAATCATATTGATTTACTTGCCGTCTTTTTTACGTTGCGTGGAATTTCTGTTATTTTGGATGAATTCACGTATTCATTATATGCTTTTAACTTAATAGGATTATTAAAATCTTTTGGAGGCCATACCATTTCTTCTGCCCAATCATCTTGTAAGCGTTCCATTTCCTGTTGCAAAAGAAGGTGATAGTGTTCGATAATTTTTTGTGTTTCGGGTTCATTCACAACATTGTTCACTTCATCGGGATCTATTACCTCATTGAATAGCGCCACTGGTTGACCTTCACGTTCGACATACAACCATTCAGAATCTCGAATCCCACGTTCTGGGTTGGGAAATGCTTCTGGACCTTGTGCTTCTTTTGTGATTTGGTAGTAAGCAAAATCTCTTTTATTTGGCGCATTTGCATCTAAAAGATTTGACAAAAAGCTTTCCCCTTGTACTTCTGACGGAATTGTTGCACCTGCAATTTCACAAATAGTTGGAAAAATATCTACACATGGGTTTACCATCATATTATGACGGTAGCGCGTCATAACTTTGTTTGGCCAACGAACAATCAGTGGCACTTGTGCGGCACTACGATAGTAGCTTTTTTTGTATAGTGGACATTGCGAATGTTGCCCTGCTGTTTCTCCGTGGTCGGACACAAAAATAACAACAGTATCGTCTGCTACACCCGCATAATCTAACCAACTCAAAATGCGACCTATTTGAAAATCCACACATGCCATTAAACCATAATTCTGGGCCAAAAAAGTTCGCACTGCCGGTTGCAACACCACCGGAACATCTGCGGGCATTTCCACCTCATCTTCTCGATACAATTTTAAATAGTGTTCGGCTGCCACATTTGGAAAATGTGGAATTCCATAACTGATATATCCAAAAAACGGTTTTTCTGTATCTAGTGCACGATCCATAAAATCAATTAGATGATCTGTTTGATCTTCGGCGGCATAGCGACCAGTTACTCTAGGAGTGTCATCATTTTCTCTATAAAATTCTGCATTAAAATATCGATGTCCATAGCGTGGAGTGACAAATTCATCAAACCCAATTTGGAATTCATTTGCCACAACTCCATGCTCTGTATGCCCACCTAAGTGCCATTTCCCAAAGAAACCAGTGTAATATCCCACATCTTTTAGCACTTCGGTCAAAAAAGTTTGACCAAGTTCAAGGTCATAATGATTTGCTTTCATTCCATTACTATGTGCATACTTCCCTGTTAGGATAGACGCACGAAATGGGCAACAAAATGGAAAGGATGAAAATGCATTTTCACATAGTACCCCTTCATATGCTAAACGGTCGATGTGTGGTGTTTTTAAGGATTTGTTTTTCCCATACGCACTCATATAATCTGCACGCATTTGATCAGGGTAGATCAAAAGAATATTTGGTTGTTTCATTACGTCACCTCTTAAAAAATACAGTAAATTCAACGTTTCAATTTTTTATTACCATTCAGCTTGTCTAACCGGTAACGGGTCTGCTGTTTCAGCCATTCGATCCACAAGTGTTTCAAGCAACTTGGTTTTGATGTTTGCGTATGCTGGATTTGTATACTGATTATGTGTTTCTGTTGGATCTGTCTTTAAATCGTATAGCTCGCCCTCACAAGCAACTAACTCTCCTTTACTGTGTACTCGCACCAGCTTATATTGGCCATCGCAGATCATTGTTTCATATGCTTTAGGATCACGATGCCCTACGTTTGCACAATAAAATTCCGAATACACACTTTTGCGATGTTCGTTTTTTTGGCCTTGCAAGATAGGCAATAGCGTTTGCCCTTGCACACCAGGCTCTGGTTTAATGCAAGTTAAATCCAAAATGGTTGGAACTAAATCCACTAACTCAACCAAGGCATTTGAAACTATCCCTGATTGTATTGTACCAGGACACGAAATCAATAATGGAACACGGATATTGTTTTCATAGAAATAAGGTCCTTTTAGATACATCCCGTGATCACCCAAACTCTCACCATGGTCAGACATAAAGATAATCATAGTATTTTCTAGTTGATTTGTTTGTTCTAAATAATCAAATAATCGTCCCACTTGTTTATCAATCAAGTCAACCATCGCCCAGTATGCCGCACGGAGGTATTTGTGATCTTTTTCAGTCATATCGATAAATGCACAGTTTCCTTTTTGGCTATAAGAACCTTCGTGATCTACTTGCTGAAAAGATGGTTTCGTATTGAGTTCGCCTTCTTTATAATTAGGTAAAGGAATGTCATCTAAAATAGTTAAGTAACGCTCAAAATATTCGCTTGGTGGATCAAAACGATGATGGGGGTCAAAGATATTAAGAGAAAACATCCATGGTGCATCATTTTCTTTTGCGCTTTCGATATAATGCATTGCACGGTCAACGCACCAAGTGGTTTGGTGATATTTTTCAGAAATTCCTGTTTGTACATACCTGCATTCAGGAATAGAAACAGGATTGTAAGTTACACCTTGCTCTCGCAACCAAATGGAATACTCATTGCTTGGCCAATCTTCACTCTTATTAGCTGCGGGGTGGTGTGACCAATAAAAAGCATCATATCCATCATCAATACGCGGCTCACTTTTCCTCTTAGTTCTTGGGTGCACTGCGCTAATATGAAGTTTACCTGAAAGACCACAGGTGTATCCATTTTCACTTAATACTTTTGGCAATAGACGTTCTTCCGCTGGAATATCTTGTCCATTTTGTCGAACGCGACACGTACGTGGATATCTTCCAGTTAAAAAACTTGCTCGACTTGGTGCACAAACCGGTGATTGTGCGTACGCATTTGTGAATCGCACACCAGAGCTTGCCAACTTATCTAAGTTGGGTGTTTTAACAAATTTATTGCCATAACACCCTAAGGAATCGAACCGTTGTTGATCTGTACAAATCCATAGTATATTCATTGATTTATTCATAATCTTCTCCTTGTTGTTTGCACTATTTTTGCAGTGTTTTTTATGTTTACGGCAAATGCAAAACATTGGTACGCTTCACATTAATGTCGTGTATTATTTTTGAATCCACCTTAAATTGACGATTAATATCCATCAAACCATTTGTTTCTTGTTGCACATCTGTCACTTGTGTATAGCAATAACCAGCACAAAATGGCAGTTTTTGAATTGCAGATGTGATTTTTTTAAAACGTTCGATGAAAGATTTATCTTCGGTCACTTTATTGCCATACCCCCAACCATCTATATCATTTACGAAAGAAATCCCACCGAATTCAGTAATCATAATTGGTTGCCCTTGATAAGAAAATCCATCGGCAAAAGTAAAACGATGTCCATTTGGCGCTACTGTACCGGATATAATTTCATTCCAATAATTTGTATAACGTTCAAGAAAAACTTCGCCATATTCTTCATAATCATGTATAGTTAAAATATCTGAAATAGTATGTTCCCAACCATCATTAACTAAAACAGGTCGTGTGCTATCTAAAGTTTTCGTGTAATGATAGACTGCTTGTGCAAAATTCTGTTGCTGAATATCGAATTTAATCTGCCTCACACCCCAAGATTCATTCAAAGCTGTCCATGTCACAATAGAGGGATGATTATAATTTTGTGTTATAATTTCTTGCCATTGCGACATAAAAGCAGTTGCCGCCAATTCACTAAAAGTATAATGAGATGGCATTTCACACCAGACGACCAAACCTTTCACATCGCACCAATACAAAAAGCGTTCATCTTCTACTTTTTCGTGCTTGCGAACACCGTTATAGCCTAGTTGTAAAATTTTATCAATATCTTCGATTAGTGCTTCTTCGCTCGGCGGTGTTAAATGCGTGTCTTCCCAATATCCTTGATCTAAAATCAATCTCTGATAAAATGGTTTGTCATTCAGTAATACTCGTCCGCGTTGTGTAATAATATCACGCACTCCAAAATAAGAGTAAATTTCATCGACGACAATGC
>CAYJBU010000133.1:0-7391 GCA_964368155.1 uncultured Eubacteriales bacterium
TTTTTTGCTTCTGCTAAATCATTACCCATAAAACATCCCCCAGCACCTCGGTGACCTCCGCCACCAAAAGTTTGACAAATCACGCTAGCATCACACGGAGCCATTGCTCGAATTGAAACTTTCCATCTTCCGTCGCCTTTTTCTTTTAATGTAACACCGATGTAAACTCCTTGAATACTGCGAACGATACCCGGAATTGCCTGCAAGTCCTCTTCGTCAGCTCCATTTTTTTTCATCATATCTTTAGATATAACAGCAATCAAAATTTTGTTATCGTGAAGAAACTCCATATTCGAAAAAACTTCACTTTCCATTTTGATACTTGCAAGTGTTTTCGTGTCAAACATTAACCTGTTAATTAACGAGTGATTTGCACCACAAGAGATTAGGTCTGCGGCAATCAAATGTGCTTTTTCAGAAGTATTGGAATATTTAAAACACCCTGTGTCAGTAGCAAGTCCAGTGTATAGAGAGTTAGCAATTTCCTCACAAATTGGAACATCAAGCAATCTAATCACATCATATATTATCATCGTATTTGCAGCGCTTGAACTATCAACATATATGTAATCAGCTTCCATAGAATTACTTTTGTGATGGTCAATAGCAATGTTAATCTTATACTTATCAGCAAATTCACCTAAAAGATGTTGACCAGCTATATCCACACTGACAAATGATTTAGGTTGAAAATCTTCGTTTTCAAGTCCATTAAACATATATGAATAATTCTCATGCACAACATCAGCACACGCAAAATTAGCTTTCTTACCAATCTTCCTGAGTGCTCTAATCAAAGCAGTTGCACTGCCAATTGTATCTCCATCAGGTGACATATGTGAAAAGACCAAAAAATCATCGCTGTCTTTAAGAGCTTTAACAATCTGCTCTAATGTATTCATACTTTGATACTCCATTCTGCCGCTTTGTTTACGACATTAACTAATAAGAACTTCTCTCTATATTATTCGAAACTAAGAATTGTTTCCTAAATCGCTCAATATTTTATTGATATTTGCGCTATATTCTATTGAGTCGGTCTCTTTAAATATCAACTGTGGAGTATGCCTTAATTTCAAGGCATGTCCAAGTTCACGTCTTATATACCCAGCAGCAGATTTCAATCCCTTTACTGCCTCTGCTGTTCTTTCAAGCCCTTCAATTGTGCTGACATAAACAGTGCAATATGATAAATCATTTGTAACATCAACCCTTACAACAGAAGCAAAACACTCTGTAACTCTAGGGTCTTTAACAGTCCTGATAATCGCCATTATCTCTCGCCTAATATCCTCGTTAACTCTATCCATTCTATGGCTTGGCATAATATCCACTCTCCTGTCTTATCATCTTAAAATTATAACAATATTCGATTTACTAAATTAAAAAAGCGGAGATATAAAATTCCCAAAATACCACATCAAAAGAGCAAACAGCATAATTGCACATATATATGCAATTATCATCACTGCTTGTTTTACTAGACTCTTTTTATCAGGAGTTGGTATATCTTCAATTTCTTCGTCACCGTCTGATATTTTTTCCATCAGAACTTTCACAGTGTCTAAGTCTGAATATTCAACGTATATAACCTTGTCTGTAGGAACGAAACTGCTATCATATACACTTGAAACTTTTGATGATTTATAAGGTTTTATCTCAAACTTAACTCCGTTATCATAAAAAAGTTCTTCAAGCTCACTGCATTCATACTCGCTTGTTTTCAAAAGGAAAACCAAATCATCACTTTTTGCTCCTCTAAGACTGGTTTTTCGCTTGCAAGAAGGGCAAAAAGTGATTTTATCTTCACATACAGCTTTACATTTTGAGCAATATTGCATTAGTTGTTCATTCCTAATTCTATCGCTTGTTTATTGAAGTTAATCATTCTTTCCTTTGAAGCAGGAACACATTTCTCAATCGCTTTGTGTACTACTTCAAGTGAAGCAAATCCACTTTCTTTTAATAGTTTACCCAATAAAATAATGTTAGCAAGACCTTGTAAGCTGTTTTCTTCTGCCATTTTTGTGGCAGGAATATAAAACACTCTAACATCTTCTCTTTCAACTTTTTTATCAATTAAATAGCTATCTAAAATAACTATACCATTTGGCTCTACATCATTTATAAACTTATCTAGTGAAGGTAAGTTCATAGCAATCAACACATTTGGGTTTGTAACAAGTGGGGAACCAATCGGATTTTCAGAAAGGCATACTGAACAGTTAGCTGTTCCGCCCCTCATTTCAGGTCCATATGAAGGAAGCCATGAAATTTCTTTGTTGTCAATCAATCCAGCATAAGCGATTACTTTCCCTGCAAAGAGAACTCCTTGACCGCCAAAACCAGCAACTAAAATATTAAAATCTTGCATTATTCATCCCCCTTATCTTTATAAACACCCAAAGGATAGTAAGGAATCATGTTTTCTCTTAACCAGTCGAGTGATTTAATTGGGTTTATACCCCAGTTAGTAGGACATGTAGAAAGAATTTCAACTATTGAATATCCTTTTTTATCTATCTGATTTTGGAATGCTTTCTTAATAGCTTTTTTAGTTTCCTTTACGTTTTTAACACTGTCAACAGAAACTCTTTGAGCTAGTGCAACTCCGTCAAGAGTAGCTAGCATTTCACACACTTTAATTGGATAACCAGCCGCAGATACATCTCTTCCATAAGGGCTTGTTTGAGTGACTTGGTTCGCAAGAGTTGTAGGAGCCATTTGTCCACCTGTCATTCCATAAATCGCATTATTAATGAAAATAACAGTAATATTCTCGCCTCTAGCAGCAGCGTGTACTGTTTCTGCAGTACCAATAGCAGCCAAGTCTCCATCACCTTGATAAGTAAAAATTACTCCATCTGGTAATGCTCTTTTCAATCCTGTTGCAACTGCTTGTGCTCTTCCGTGAGGTGCTTGAACAGTGTCGCAAGTAAAATAATCATAACTCATAACCGAACATCCAACGGATGCAACTCCAACGCCTTTACCTAATGCATCTAACTCTTCTAAAACTTCACCAACTAATCTGTGCACTATTCCATGAGTACATCCAGGGCAATAGTGAAACGGTAAATCTGATAAACCGGTGGTTTTTTTAAATACTACTGACATATTAATTTTCCACCTTTCCCATTAATTTTTTTATTTCTCCAAGCACTTCGTTTGGAGTAGGAATAATTCCACCTGTTCTTCCATAGAACTCAACTTTACAGTTGTTTGCAGAAGCTATTTTAACATCGTCAACCATTTGTCCCATGCTCATTTCGACTACTAACAAAGTATTAGCTTGTTTGGATGCTTTTTCTACTGCATTTGTAGTGAAAGGCCAAAGTGTAATAGGTCTTACCAGCCCTACTTTCAAGCCTTCTTCTCTTGCTTTGTTCACAGCAGATCTCACAACACGTGAGGAAGCACCATAGGCTACAACAATTAAATCAGCATCATCAGTTAAGTACTCTTCTACAATTTGATGCTTTTCTTTAATATCTGCATAACGTGAGAAACGCTCTCTAATTTTTTCTTCTAAAAGTTCAGGTTTTAAGTATAAAGAATTTACTACATTGTGAGGTCTCTCGTTGTTGTGTCCACATGAAGCCCAAGGTGTGTTTCTTTGTGCTACAACTGGTTCTGGCAACACAACAGGCTCCATCATTTGACCTAACATACCGTCTGCTAAAATCATAGCTGGCATACGATATTCATCAGCAAGGTTAAAAGCTTTTTCTACCATGTCAACCATTTCTTGAACAGTAGAAGGTGCAAAAACCATTACATGGAAATCCCCATGAGCAAGGCCTTTTGTAGCTTGCCAGTAGTCAGCTTGAGAAGGTTGAATTCCTCCTAAACCAGGACCTCCTCTTTGAATATTGATAATTAGTGCAGGTAAATCAGAACCCGCTATATAAGAAATTCCTTCACTTTTAAGGCTTATTCCAGGAGAAGAAGATGATGTCATTGTTCTAACACCTGCAGCAGCAGCACCTAAAACCATGTTAATTGCAGCTACTTCTGATTCTGCTTGTAAAAAAACTCCTCCTATTTTGGGCATTGTTTTCGACATATATGCAGCTAATTCAGTTTGTGGTGTAATTGGATATCCAAAAAAATGTTTGCAACCAACTCTAATTGCAGCTTCTGCAAGTGCTTCGTTGCCTTTCATTAAAACTTTATCTGCCATTTCGCTAATTCCTTTCTATTTTTATTTTTCAACTGTGATTGCACAATCAGGACACATTGTTGCACAAAATGCACAGCCAATACATTTACTTTCGTCAATTAACTCCGCAGGGTGGTAGCCTTTTAAATTGATTTTGTCTTTTGACAGCTCAATTATTTTTTTTGGACATGCTACAACACACATAGAGCAACCTTTACATACTTTTTCATCCACAATAATTCTTGGCATATTGATACTCCATTCCGCCGTTTACTACGGCTTTATTATTTTATTCCCAAACAAATTTCACATATCTTTCCACAGTCACAAAACCGTCTAACTCACAAAATGAAGGAGCAGTTGAATAAAGTAACGGCAATCCGAGTTTGTCTGAAATCACTTTAGCATATAGGAGACTTTCTATTAAAATCTCTTTTGTTGTTTGTGTTCCCATATGAGAATTATTCACAATTGCAGTAGCTTTCAAACCAGTAGCAGTCTCAATCTCTCTTAATAGTTCAATTGCTCCAGCACTTTCGCTAGACTGCAATCGGTTTTTATTTATTACATATATCATTTCGTAGTTTTTGATGTTGTCCTTAAACATACCTAGCGCAGTAGCACCGACATCATCACCACCCAAATCAATTATAACTGTTTTGCCTTCATCACGAAAAACCGAGTAAACAGCAGAAGAAATTGCAGGGAGGTCTAACGTAGAGTCAGACATAGTAGGAGAAATCATTTCAACACCATTTTCAGTCAACAACTCTTTATACTCGCAAGAACGAAAATAAGGATTGACAACATCCATGTCAACTAACACAGTTGGTTCTCCACATTTTGCAGAATTAATTGCAAGGTTAAGGCTTAAGTTTGTTTTGCCACAACCATAATGTCCACAAATAATAGTTATTTTATTTTCCATATAAATTTACCTTTCTGTGAGACATCATTACTGTAAAGCATTATGCAAACAACACTATAACGATTTATTCTAGCATAAACGACAGATTAATTCAAGTGTTTTTATTCAAAATTTATTACTCTGCGATACTGATATATTCTTAGTATGCTCCAATGAAGTTAAAATCAGTTAAAACGAAGCGAATATTAATATTACACTACATATAAAACAAACTAGTTTTTCTTTGTTTTGTATACAATTTAATCGCTATTCTTGATAATTACCATTGACAGAATACACTAAATCCAATACCAGAATTTAGTTACTGTTCTAAATAGCATAAACAACCAAACAATCAACTTAAATTAGCTTGACATTGAATTTCTCATGATATACAATGATTGCACAATAACTCAATCAATGTAACTTACTATGGAAGGATTTTTATATCATGTCGAATTTTCAACACAAGATTAATTTCCCACAAGAGCGTTGGGAGAACATCAAAAACAACTATAGACTTTGGTGGGACAGACAAATTGACAGACCATTAATTTTTGCAACTAAAAAAGTTCCTTCGCCACCTCCATTTTGTGGAACTCCATGTGACACGAGTCAAATCGGTTTTGGGAACACGGACATAAGTCCAAAACAATTAGCCGAAAACATAGTGTATAATCTATCTATAACAGAGTTTTTAGGAGACAGTTACCCGTTGTTTAATTTTGCTGCCTCAGGCCCTGGAATAATCGCTGCATATCTAGGTGGAGAGTTAAGTCTAAATGAAGAAGGCAGAATTTGGTTTCACCCAATGAATGACCGTCCAGAGATTTCAAATCTTCATTTTGAATTTGATAAAGAAAACTTTTGGTATAAAAGAACTGTAGAAATCATACGTAATTTAAAGGAATTATCTGACGGAAACATGGTAGTTAGCTTTCCCGATTTTGGCGGAATAATGGATGTTTTAAGCACTTTTTTTCCGTCAGAGGAGCTTTTCTTCGAAATGGCTGACAATGAAGAAGACGTAAAAAGATTATTAGTAGAACTTGAACACCTTTGGTTTGAAATTTATGATAATTTATATGAAGAGTTATCAGGCTTTAAAGGTTATACCTCTTGGTGCTATGTCTACAGCGACCGAAAAACTTATATCCATCAATGCGACTTTAGTTATATGATTGGTCCTGATGATTTTGATGAATTTGTTCTTCCTTCTCTTAAAAAAGAATTTATATTCTCTCAAGATCCTCTTTATCATCTTGATGGCAAAGGCGAATTGATTCATTTGCCAAAAATTTTAGAATGTGAAAATCTTAAAGCTGTGCAATGGGTACCCGGAGACGGGAACAATCCACCACACGAATGGCCTGAGGTTCTTGAACAAATATTCGGTGCAAACATGAATACTCATTTACCGGCAAATTTTGATAGTATCATGCAGATAAAGAAAAATCATGGAACTGCAAGAAAGGTTTTTGCTATTTATTCACTAGGAGAGAATGAAAATCTTGAAGAAAGCTTAAAATTATTTGCTGATTAGTTATTTTTAAAGCTATACTGAAATGTGACATGTTTAGGGCTTGTAGCATTATCGAATTATCTCGTCATAATAAATAAACATTTGGACGTACAGGCTACCACACCTGTACGTCCATCAACAATTTAATACTTTTTTTCGGGCTTCCACACCCTCCTTTCTGGAGGGCGTGGAAGCCCTCCCCTACTTATTGTTTATTTTTACTTTAATAAAACTACCCCTTTTTATCTTTTTGGGACAATATATTGTTTTCAATTCATTATTAATCTTTGTTTAGATATTGACTTTTGATTCAATTTATAGTATTTTATAGATATATTATATTAATATTGTTATATAAAATCATAATATTAGAGAGGTGATAATATGTTAAGTGAAAAAGCAACAAAAATATTTATTAATTTTGCAATTGTATTTGCAATTTTTGTAACAGGCTTCGTAAGTTCAATGCTCATTGTGTCACACTACAGCTCGAATTTCGTAACAAATGTAATAAATTTAGAAAAAACTACGAAAATGACTTTTACTATGTTAGGGATTGAGATTGTTACTGTTGATACTTTACTTCAAAATGGGCAATTAGCTGTGGAAGTTACTCAATCACCGATTTATGACTACATACCACTTATATCAGGATTAGCTTTGGTAGTCATTTCTGTAATCATCGTATTTTTCACTAAAAAAATTGTCGCTAAATCTAAATTAGTTTAATTTCAAAATTGATAATCGGTTTTGTAGAACTTTTATCCCCTGCAAAACCGATTTATCAAATTTTTACAGTA
>CAYJBU010000134.1:0-7202 GCA_964368155.1 uncultured Eubacteriales bacterium
GCAGACGATGAAGTAATACTTCCGTATTACAAAGAGGATAACGCAGTTAAAGGTGTAATTTGGGCGATATTAGGCGTGGTTCGGATTACATGAACTCGGCTAAGCAGTTCCACAAAAAACATTACTTTAAACACTGCTTATAGTTGCAAGAGATTTCCCATAAATGGATTTATCTTCTGTTGTTCTCGCTCGTAACCAATGCAAAAACTCCTGCAATTTTCGCCATTTTTGCTATGTTTTCAGAAATATTACTTAGAACAACCTTGCCGTTCCATCTTTTAATCATGCGAACTCTGCCCAAAATCAGACCTATTCCCGAACTGTCCATGAATGAAACTTCTTCAAAATCCAATTTAAGAATTTCAGGCCTGATACTTTGCAAATGGTTGTCAATACTTTCTCTGAGTTCAGCTGCAGTGTGATGATCAATATCACCGCTCAGCCTTGCGGTTAAAACATCGTTTTTAAAGTCAAACTTCACACTCATTTTACGACCTTTCCACGCTGTTGCGCTATTTATTGCTATCAATTGCATTTTTAGGATTATGTGTCCTCCTGTTTTGTTGAAGCAATAGCAGTCAGGTGGAATTCCTTTCTTTTTTCATTCCTTTTGTTTAATATTTACTTAAATGATTTTTAACACGACAAAAGGACAAGCACTTGTATAAGAAATTATACAGTCTTGTCCTTTTATTTTTTGTCGTAATCTGACATTTTATTTTGTTAATAATATTTTTCTTGCTTCGCCCATCAAGTATAAAGAACCGCAGATTATTATTGGCTTTTTCAGTGCAATAGCTTGTTCAATAGCTTTTTTTACACTTTCAAAACTTTCAACATTATCACAGTATACTCTTGCTTTTTCTGCCAAAATATTCTCATCTATTGCCTTTTGAATTTGTGGCTTAGTGGTAATAATCCGAGAGCATGACGGTGCGATTATTTTCAGATATTCGTCACAGTCTTTGTCGCTCATCATACCGATAATCGCAGTAATTTCTCTGTTACTTAAATGTTTGTCAATGAGATATTTCAAAGCTTTTGCGCCGTCAGGGTTGTGACTTCCGTCTAAAATAATTGCTGGATTTTCGCAAACAAGCTCTGTCCTTGCATAGATTTTAGCTTCTAAAAATCCTTTTTTTATGTTTTCTAAACTAATTTTATAATTCTTTTGTTTTAATAATTTGATGATTTCGTAAGCGACACATGAATTTAAGATTTGATGGTATCCGCTGAAAGGAATGTTTATCACTTCATTTTCAATCAGAATTTCACTGCCTTTTAAATCTTCTTTTATAATTTTAAAATCAGTTGAAGCAATGTTTAATCTTGCATTTTTCTCTGCGCACACCTCATTTATTACTTCTAGCACAGAATTATCTTGCACTGGGTAGAGCACAACATCAGAATTTTGTTTTATAATACCTGCTTTTCTATGAGCTATTTCTTTGAGTGTGTTTCCCAAAATTTGTGTGTGGTCAAATGAAATAGAACAAATTGCAGCTACTAAAGGGCATTCAATAACATTAGTTGCGTCAAATTTTCCACCCATTCCAACTTCAAGAACTACAACATCGCAGTTATTTTGATAAAAATAGTTAAAAGCCAATGCAGTTATATACTCAAAATAGCTCAGCTGTGCGCTCTCGTTCACTTCTTCAAGCAGATTTATCTGCTCGACTAATTCATTTTCGGTTATTTCGACATCGTTAATTTTAAATCTTTCAGTAAAATTTTCGACAAACGGAGAAGTAAACAGCCCAACTTTATACCCTGCTTTTCTTAAAACCGATGAAACCAGTGTGCAGGTGGTTCCCTTACCGTTTGTGCCTGCTACATGAATGAATTTAAGCTTATCTTGAGGATTTGAAAGTAGCCCGAGCATATTTTTAATTCCGCTTAAATTAGGATTTTTAACAAATTTCGTCTTTGAATTTATTATCTCTATTGCCTTTTCGTAATTATCCATCTTTATTTTCCTTTGAAATTATCTCTTCTATTCTAAATCTTGGTCTGCCCTTAACCTCGCTATAAATCTTACCGATATAAGTTCCAACCACTCCCAAACACAGCAGTTGAATTCCTCCCAAAAGCCAAATCGACGCAACTATAGCTGTCCAACCGCTCACTGCTTGATTTGTAAAATAAGATATAAATGCATAGGCTAGACCTAAAACGCTCATCAACGAAATGATAATTCCAAAACCTGAAATAATTTTCAAAGGTTTTACGCTAAAAGAGCTTATACCCTCAACAGCGAAACTAATCATTTTTTTCAGTGGATACTTAGACTCGCCTGCAAATCTTTCGTTTCTGTCGTAGTAGACATAGTCACTCCTATAGCCAATCATCGGCAAAAGACCTCTTAAAAACAGGTTTACTTCTTTGTATTCATCTAGCGCTTCCAAAACTTTTTTGCTCATCAATCTATAGTCTGCATGATTATAAACCACATCTGTTCCAAGCAAATTCATCACTTTGTAAAAGCCTTGTGCAGTTGTTTTTTTGAAAAATGAATCTGTTTTTCTCTCTTTTCTAACACCGTAAACTACTTCGCAACCTTGTTTAAACTTCTCGACAAACTCGGGCAAAACATTGATGTCATCTTGTAAATCCGCGTCTATGCTAATTGCGCAGTCGCAATAATCTTTTACATACATCAAACCACCGTAAACCGCATTTTGGTGCCCCCTGTTGTGGGTGAGTTTCAAGCCCTCGAAATCTTCGTAATCTGAGCAAATTTTTGAGATTTTATCCCATGTTTTGTCTTTGCTTCCATCGTCTACAAAAACAATTCTGCTTTTTTCTGAGATGTTGTTCTCTTTTTTCATTTTCAAGAATATTTCTGACAACCTCTTTGCAGTTTCGTCAATCACTTCTTCCTCGTTGTAACAGGGAACCACTAAATACAATATCGACATTTAGTCATCGCCCCTTTCGAATTTGTTTTGATTGTTGAACTTAATATTATTGCTTCTGCAATATTCTTTAAAGTTACCCACTTTTCTAACTCTTATGCTTTTTTTCTTTGATACTGCTTTCAAATTTTTACTAAATCTGATGTAAACGATAAACAATGTTATAGAAGATAAGGTAATTAATACCCCTTGGAACAATCCTGGAGTTGTATAGGTGAAACTAATTTTAACTTCACTTCCTTCGGGGACTATAACCGACATAAATCCAATGTTTGTTTTAAGAATTTCTGCAGGTCTTCCGTTGACTGTTGCAGACCAGCCGTCGTCATACGGAACTGAAAAAAACACAGGAACTGTAATTTCTGCATTGTAAACTGCCTCGAAACCTGCAGTTGTATAATGGAACTGTGAAGCTGAAGTGCTTGCCCTGTCCTCACAATCTTGATAATAGCTGTTTTTTGAGTATGAGACATCGGAAATTGCTATTTCCCTTATGTGTTCAGCCCAGATTTCTTCGTCTTCATCTGGTATTATAGCTGCTTTTAGCATCATTAATTCTCTTGAGCTTTTACTCAAATCTTCCGCATCGCTTTCGGTTATATAGTAGTCATACGAGAAACCCATGGGAATATAATAATCATTTTCCCAAATATCAAAGCCACTATCATTACCGTAATAGCTAAATCCATCAATTTTTGGGTCATCGTATTCTTCCCCAGCAAAATAATCCGAGTCGTCCTCATCGTCGAACAGCCACTTTACACTTGTCAAACCTCTGAGTGCATAATGCGAAGTCTCAGGCCTTGAACCAACATCTCTTTGAATTCCTATGAACTGATAAAACTCCATAATTGACGGACTTACAACGCTGTGGAATGCGTTAATCGTAGGTATTTTCCAGTACATTCCCGAGTTATCAAGGCTTTCATAAAAGTCTGATCTTGCAACGTCAATGTCCTCTAATTGTAAATCTTCGATGCTGTCGAGTGAATATGGCGCAATATGTGACAATGGATCTAATGACTGTGTTTTTCCGAGTGCGACAAAGAAAATAGCATAGATTACCGATACCGAAAAAACACCTCTAATTAAGTTTTTAACAAACTTTTCTTTTTTTGTAAATCTAAAAATCAGCACAAGAATTGCAAGACACAACACCGAAATTGCAACATAGGTCCAAAATCTTGACGTGTATTCCTCAAGTCCAAATGTCAGAACTTCAACCCCGTCTATATCTTCTAAATTTGGCATCATTCCAATTGAAAAACCTATTATCAGCACGATTACAAAATTCCATTTTATTGCACGTTTCCAGTCGACTTTTTTACTTTCTAAGCTCATTACTGTTGCCAAAACGAACATCAACACAGGCATGTAAAACCATCTTGCATAGTAACTCGCGTTGAATAATTGGAACATTGAATTTAATACAGGCACCATTGCGCATATAAATAAAATGTATATTATTCTTTTCAGCCAATGTTTTCTTTTTACTTGTAGCCATGCGATTGTACCTGTCATTCCAAAAAGTGGAAGCCACGCTCCAAGCGAAGCCCAATTCGCAGAAGAATCCGGAGTGAAGTTTGCCCTTGCAGGTAAATCAGGAGGGAAGAACATTGATTGAATAATGTGAACATATCGCTGTGACGGGTTATGAATTAGTGCGTTCCAACCCTCTATCGGGTTTGAAACACGCGGATTGCCTAAAATCATTAAGACAGATGGCAGAAGCAAAAATGCACCAATTCCAACACCTATCATGACCTCGAAAACCATCAGCAGAAAATCTCTGACTCCCATTTTATAGCTTCCCATTCCAAGCCTTAAAAAGAAATAGATAACGCAAAAAATAACTTGTCCCACAAAGAAATAGTAATTCATTGTAACGGACATGAATACCACCACGGCGATTAACCCTCGTCTTCTGTTGTGTGCATATTCGTCAATTGCCCACAACATAAGCGGAAGTACAATTACACTTTCGTGAAAATGATTGAAAAATATATTATATACTGAATAACCTGAAAAAGCGTAAAGTATACCACCCATCATTGCCAAATTCTGGTTTTTTACATACCTATTCAAATAGACAAATGCTGTTAGTCCTGCACATGCAAATTTCAGCATTAAAAGGGGACCCATTAAATGCGGAACCATCTCATTTGGGAAAGGTATAGTCAGCCAAAAAAAAGGACTTCCAAGAAGATAAAATGTATACGATGGAATAAAACTTGTGCCCAAGTCTGTTAGATGTGACCAATTGAAATTACCACTGCGTACCATGTCGTGCGCATGTCTATAAAACGGAATTTGTTGAACATTAAAATCTCCGTAAAAATAGAAAATTCCTTCATCTCTAATAATAAAAGGTATGAATAACAAAAAAGCTAAAAATAACCCCCAAAAAAAAGTTTTTAGATAATAGTTTTCTTTAATCAGACCTCTTTGATTTGTCTCAGTCAAAATATTCCTCCATTCTGCCTTGAGATTACACTAACTAGTTAGTTAAAAATTTTTTCGTTGAAACATCAACGATTTTATGATATAGTTACCATATATGGTATATTATCAACACTAATCAATAGAACGTTCGTTCGCAACTCTTGCACTACAATGTTCTTTTTAGGTTTAAATTATAAGGAGTTCAAAATAATTTATGTTTTCCTCCTACTAATTAATCTCACACTCAATCAAAATACATTATTTCGAAAGGAATTTAATTTATGTTCAGTTTTTTTCCCATGCTTTCCCGCATGAAATATATTAACCGATGGGGTCTTATGCGAAACACAAGACCTGAAAATCTATGTGAACACAGTCTTGAAACTGCAATTATTGCGCATGCTTTAGTTCTTATAAAAAATGAAAAATTTGGTGGAAATCTCAATGCCGAACACGCAGCAGTGCTTGCGATGTTCCACGATTGCAGCGAGATAATCACTGGCGACTTGCCTACTCCAATCAAATACCACAACAAATCCATTAATCAGGCTTACAACGATATTGAAAATCTTGCAAATGAAAGACTGTGCTCACTTTTGCCAGACGAGTTTCGCCCACACTATCAAAAGCTTTTCTCTTTTTCGGACGAAAATGATAAAAAATATCTTGAAATAATAAAAGCAGCGGATAAAATCTCTGCACTGATTAAATGTGTTGAAGAAAAGAATTGCGGTAACCGAGAATTTATAAAGGCAGAAGAAAGCACTTTTGCAAAACTCAGCGAAGTAGAATTACCGGAAGTTAAATTTTTTATGAAAAACATCATGCCTCTTTATGATTTAAGTTTGGACGAGTATTGATTATTTTATATTCATTTGTTCAATTAAGGTTTTCAAATCATCTTCGCCATAAAACTCAATGTGCAAAACTCCCTTTTTCTTTGTTCCTTGAACTTTTACTTTTCGCCCTAAATGTGTATTTAATGCGAGCTCTGTTTCGCTGTAATACACATTTTTTTTGCTTGTTTTCGCCTTTTTTGTTTTATCAGAAGTATAATCTTTGAGTAATTGCTCAAGTTGCCTTACGTTAAGGCCTTTTTCTACAGTCAGTTTTGCAACTCTTATCATTTCTTCTTCTAATTCAAAACCTAAAATTGTTCTTGCGTGAGCTTGGCTGATTTCTCCCCTTTGAAGCATTTCAGAGATTTCTTTAGGTAGGGCTAAAAGCCTTAGTGCGTTTGCTATAGCCGGTCTTGATTTTCCAACTGCTTGTGCAACATCTTCTTGAGTCATGCCGTGCTCTTTCATTAGTATGGAAAATGCACTAGCCTCTTCAAGTGGACTCAAATCCTCTCTTTGAAGATTTTCAATAAGCGCCAACTGCATATATTCGCTGTCGCTCATTTCTTTAATTAACACGGGAATTTCCCTTAATCCAGCCATTCTTGCTGCGCGCCATCTTCTTTCACCAGCAACAATTTGGTAGCCCCCTGCCACCATTGGGCGGACTAATATTGGTTGAATAATTCCGTGGTTTAGTATAGAATCTGCTAATTCCCTAAGAGATTCATCTTCGAATTCTTTTCTGGGTTGCCCTCTGTTAGGTTCAATTTCATTTATTTTAAGAGTAATCCCACTTGAGTTCTCTTGTGTGTTCTCTTGAAAAATCGCATCGAGTCCTTTTCCTAAACCGCCTTTTTTTCCTGCCATTTTGTAACCTCCAATTCTGTGTTATGTTATATTGCACCGCCAATTAAATACTTGACAATCTTGGCGGTGATTTTGCTGTATTTCATCGTCGAAGAACCGTTAGGGGTGCACAAAGCATTGAAAAGAACCTTTT
>CAYJBU010000135.1:0-2793 GCA_964368155.1 uncultured Eubacteriales bacterium
ATCTCATGCTAACATATTGAACACAGTTGCTTAAAATTGATGCTAATTCAAGCATTAAGCGATATTTTGGATCAAGTCCATGCACCTTCTTCAATTTATCAAACAGCATAATAGCGAAACCTCTTACTTTTTCACTATGCATGGTATTGCAATTAAATTTATTTGATTGAATAAAAGCGTCTTTAAGCGCACTGTCATATATATGATTTTGGTAGTTTTTCTTAAAGTTTGGTTTTAGTTCTTTTTTTGCTATTATTTCTACAAAGTTAATGTCAGAAGCAATTAAATCACAATTAGGATTTGACTCTTTGACTAGCTCATGGCAAATGCTTAATGAAGTGAGTAATGAATTGGCACTATCTTCATTTATACTATATTTTTCTGCAACATTTTCACCTGTCAAATCTTTAATTTCATCGTGCAATTTGTTTAATGATTTTTTCTTAATTGAATATATTCCATTTACTTGCTCATAATTGCACATTTTTGAAATTTGGTCCATTTGTGCACCTATAAAAATCAATGTATCACAATCAGTTAAATCATAATTATAGAAAAATGTGTATAAATATTCTTCAACAACCGAGTGGTAGTCTCTCATCTCGCCTTTAAGAGTCCTTAAAATGTCATAGAACTTAACCGCTCCCAATGGCAAATAAGTTGCACTCACAATGTTTTCACCATCAAATCGTGCAATTCCCATACTTCCCGAGCCAATATAAACCATAATTGCATTTTTGCATAATTTTTCAGAATATTTAAGCTTTTCAATTATGTCATAGTAAATTAAAGATTTCTCAGTGCTATCAGGAATAATTTCTATTGAAAGATCATTTTGAGTTAAAACTCTATCTACGATAATATCACTGTTCACTGCTTCTCTCATCACAGTAGTAGAGACTACTCTTATGTTAGTTACTCCAAATGAACTACAAGCAGCTTTATACTTTGATAAAATCAAATTCAACTCATTAATCGTACCAAAACCTGCATATCCAAGATTAAAAATCTCACGACCTAATCCAATTGGATAAAAAAGGCTATCCAAATTACTCATCTTATCTTTTGCATATTGATAGATACCCATTTTTACGGAAGTGGCACCAATTTCAATAACAGCACAAGTGTTTATCTTGCGTTTCATATACTCCCATAACCTCCCAATATATCATTTAATTTATTATACCAAAAATAAATAATAATTGAAAGAGAATACTAAAAAAAAACAAAAAAAATTCATATATTTTGTTATGGAAAATAAAAATGTTGCATCATTAATTTTGAATAGTGCTTGACATCATCTTAATTTTTGTTACAATAGTAAATATACATAAGAAAGTAGGCTCACTATGAACGAATGGATTCGGATTAATGAAAAAGACAATGTAATTGTGGCTTTAACTGATATAAAAAACAATACTTACATAGATGATTTTCACTTGATAGTTAAGCAGGACACATGTTTTGGGCACAAAATTGCTATAAAGGATATTGATGTTGGCGACTCAATCTATAAATATGGACATATTATCGGCAAAGCTACTAAAAAGATACAAACAGGGGAAGTAGTTCACACGCACAATATTTCTACTAATTTATCTTCTTGTATGGAGTACGAGTATACACCAAAATTAAAGGCTAATAAGCAAACAAAAACTGCTACTTTTAGAGGATTTAAGCGTAAAAATAGCAAGGTCGGAATTCGTAATGATATTTGGATTATACCTACAGTTGGTTGTGTTAACAATGTGGCACAAACAATAGCAAATCGCGCCAATTCATTAGTTCGAGGTACAGTTGAAAGAGTAATAGCTTTCACTCATCCATATGGTTGTTCTCAAATGGCTGAAGATCAAGAAAACACAAGGAAAATACTGGCAAACTTGGCAACACACCCAAATGCGGGAGGAGTGCTTCTATTAGGACTGGGATGCGAAAACTGCGAAATCAACACAATTAAATCCTATATGGGTGATGTAGATACTGATTCAGTTAAGTTTTTAGTTGCTCAAGATGTTGAAGATGAAATAGAATCTGCATTTGAATTAATTGATGAGTTAGTTACAAACGCATCTGACATTTCAAGAGAAGACTGCGATGTTGAAGATCTTGTGGTTGGGCTTAAATGTGGGGGCTCTGACGGATTGTCTGGAATTACTGCAAACCCAACTGTTGGAAAATTTTCAGATTTACTACTCGAACACGGAGGAACGTCCATTTTAACAGAAGTTCCAGAAATGTTTGGAGCAGAAACTATTTTGTTCGAGAGGTGCAAGGATAAAAATACTTTTGACAAAGCTGTGAAACTAATCAATGAATTTAAAGATTATTTTACTTCTCACAACCAAGTTATATACGAAAACCCGTCACCGGGAAACAAGTCTGGAGGTATTTCAACGCTTGAAGATAAATCTTTAGGTTGTACTCAAAAATCAGGCACCGGTGACGTTGTTGATGTTTTGTCATATGGCGAAAAAGTCAAATACAATGGATTAAATCTACTCTATTCTCCAGGGAATGATTTGGTTGCCTCCACTGCATTAGCAGCGTCTGGTGCACAACTCGTATTATTCACAACTGGAAGAGGCACCCCCTTTGCTAGTCCTGTTCCTACAATTAAAATATCTTCAAATGATATGCTAGCAATTAAAAAATCAAACTGGATAGATTTTGACAGTTCAGAGCTTTTAAGAAATAAAACTTTAGCTGAAATGGGAGAAAAATTATTTGATTTTGTCATTGAAGTATCTAATGGAAAAAAAGTAAAGTCTGAGGAAAACGGTTATTATGACA
>CAYJBU010000135.1:2803-3238 GCA_964368155.1 uncultured Eubacteriales bacterium
ATTTTTAAACAAGGTGTAACTTTATAACGAAAGAGGAAATGACAATGAAACAACTTAACTATGAATTACTTAATGAAATAAATTACAATGGTTATATTAATAAAGGAACAACCGAGCGAATGCTCCAATTTGGTGAAGGAAATTTTCTTCGTTCCTTTGTAGATTATTTCGTTGATGAAATGAATGAAAAAGCAGATTTTGATTGTAAGGTAGTGGTATGTCAGCCAATTAAAACTGGTCTATGTGATGCAATTAATGAACAAGAAGGTTTATACACTTTATATTTAAGAGGCTCAGAAAACGGAGAAAAAATTGTTCGCAAAAAAATTATATCGTCAATAAGTCGTTGCATTAACCCCTACTCAGATTTCAATTGTTTCTTAGATATCGCTAAGAATCCTGACCTAAAGTTCATAGCATCAAACACTACAGAAG
>CAYJBU010000135.1:3248-7156 GCA_964368155.1 uncultured Eubacteriales bacterium
ATTTCATATGACAATTCTGCAAAATTTAGTGATGCTCCTCCCCAATCTTTCCCTGCAAAACTCACAAGATTTATGTATGAAAGATATATTAATTTTAAAGGAGACGAAAACAAAGGATTTATTATTCTCTCATGTGAATTGATTGAAAACAACGGTGATGAACTTAAGAGAATTGTTCTTAAACACGCAAAAGATTGGGATTTAGACGAAAAATTTATCGAATGGTTAAAAAACAACAATGAATTTTGCTCTACTTTAGTTGATAGAATAGCTACAGGCTACCCTAAAGATATCGCTCAAAAATTAAATGCTGAAAACGGTTACATAGATAAACTAATTGACACTGCTGAGATATTTGGATTTTGGGTAATCGAGGGGAATGAAAAAGTAAAAAACTCACTTCCTTTTGATAAAGCTAATTTACCAATTCACGTAACCGAAGACCATTCACCATACAAGCAAAGAAAAGTTGCAATATTGAATGGTGCACACACTGCACTTGTTATGGGTGCTTTTCTTGCAGGCAAAAAAATTGTGCGTGAATGTATGGAAGATGATATAATGAAAGCATACATAAATAAATTGATGTTTGATGAAATCATACCTATTTTATCGCTAGATAAAAATGATGTTACCGACTTTGCTAACTCAGTTATTGATAGGTTTTTAAATCCGTTTATTGACCATGAACTACTATCAATTACTCTCAACTCGACCTCAAAGTTAAAGGCTCGCATTCTTCCTTCTCTGTTAGCTTATTATAATAATTTTGGGAAAATTCCAAAGTGTCTCAGTGCTTCATTCGCTTTTTATATTGCATTTTACCAAAAAGGGGTTGACACGATGGAGTATGATTTATCTGACGATAAATCTGTTATTGATTTTTACTCAGAATATAAAAATCTCAACACGATGGACTTAGTTAAAAAAGTTTGCCAACATACGGAATTCTGGGGAATGGATTTAACAACGCTCACAGGTTTTGAAGACGACGTTTTCAAGTTTATGAATTCGATTAACACCATTGGAACATATGAAGTTATGAAACAACTGGTAGAATAAAAAATATACACAAATAAGGTGTAGCAGAAAAACTGCTACACCTTATTTTATCTAATATTTTACCACTCGGCAATGCTTCCGTCTTTGTTTCTCCAAACAGGATTTCTCCAGTCGTGACCGACTTTACTCATTCTTCTAATTGCATCTTCATCAATTTCAATTCCAAGACCACTACCCAACGGTTTATTTATGTATCCGTCTACATACTCAAAAACATTTGTGTCTTTCAAATAATCAAAAATATCAGAACCTTTATTATAATGAATTCCAAGGCTTTGTTCTTGAATAAACGCATTAGGAGTGCAAAAATCAAGTTGAACACATGAAGCAAGCGCAATAGGTCCTAGCGGACAATGAGGAGCGACTGCAACGTCAAACGCTTCAGCCATAGCAGCTATTTTTCTACACTCTAAAATTCCACCAGCATGACTTAAATCAGGTTGAATAATGTCAACTCCACCTTGAGTAATTATGTTTTTAAATCCCCACCTAGTATAATTTCTTTCTCCAGTTGCAATAGGAGTGCAAAAGTGTCTACGTAATTCTACAAAAGCCTCTTCATTTTCAGTTAAAACAGGCTCTTCTACAAACAAAAGATGATATTTCTCCAACTCCCCCATCAAAACTCTAGTCATTGACTTATGAACTCTACCATGAAAATCAATAGCAATATCAATTTTATACCCTAGTTTATCTCTGATTGAAGCCACCCTGTCGCTAACTCTTTGAATTTGCCTAAAGCTATCAATCCAATCAATTTCATCTGTTGCATTCATTTTAACAGCTGTATAGCCCTCTTTGTACCTCTCCTCTGCCATTCGTGCAACATCATCTGGTCTGTCGCCTCCAACCCAACTATACACTTTTAATTTATCTCTAACTGCACCACCTAACATCTGATATACAGGCATATTGTGATATTTACCTTTTATATCCCAAAGAGCTTGTTCAATTCCAGAAATAGCACTTGATAATACAGGCCCACCTCTATAAAATGCACCTCTATAGAGAGTTTGCCAAATATCTTCAATGTCTTCAGCACTTCTACCTATTACATATTCGCTCATTTCTTTTACTGCACTCAAAACAGTGTCAGCTTTGCCCTCGACAATAGGTTCACCCCAACCGACGATCCCTGATTCTGTAGTAATTTTAACAAAAAGCCATCTTGGAGGAACTTTGAACAATTCAATAGTTTTTACTTTCATGTTATGACCCTCTTTCTATATATTGTGAACTAAATACCAAACTCACAATAAAAGTATATTCCTACGAAAAGAGAATGTCAATAGTTTTTATTAATTTAACAACAATAAATATGTTTAAAATAAAACAAAAGGACTCTCATCCTAAAAGATGAAAGTCCTTCATTCAAACAAATTAAGTAATCAAGTTTTTCTCCAAGTACGGTGATAAAATAAAACCAACATGGGAAAAAGTTCCAATCTGCCTGCCAACATGTTAAAACTTAATAAAATCTTTCCAAAATCACTAAACCCAGAGAAATTCCCCGTTGATCCAACTTCTCCTAAACCAGGTCCAATATTGTTAATACAAGCAATAACCGCTGTTGCAGTAGTGGTTATATCATACCCATCAATGGATAAAAGGAAAATTGATATCCCCATTACGAACATATAAACAATTAAAAACAGACTAACTCCACTGATAACGGAATTATTTAGAGCTTTTCCGTCCATTTTCACAGCAATCACAGATCTAGGGTTTAAAGTACGTTTAACTTCTTTTATCATAAGTTTAAACAAAATCATTATACGAGATACTTTAATTCCACCTCCGGTAGAACCGGCGCAAGCCCCTACAAACATTAGTAAAACTAAAATAGTTTGAGAGAAAACAGGCCAACTATTGAAATCAGCAGTTCCGTATCCAGTGGTTGTAATTATTGAGGAAACTTGAAACAATGCATCTCTAAAAGCTTCTTCAAAATTATTATACATAGGATAAATGTTAATGAAAATTAAGGTAATAGCACCTAAAACAATTAGCAAATAACCTTTAAGCTCTTCATTTTTAAAACTTTGAGAAAATTTACTAATCAAAATAAAATAAAAAAGATTGAAATTAATTCCAAACAACAGCATAAAAACACTGATTATATACTCTACAGCAGGACTGTCATATCCACCGATACTAGCATTCAAAACGGAAAACCCACCGGTACCCGCTGTTCCAAAAGCATTTACAGCACTATCAAAAAGTGGTTGTCCAGCTATTAAAAGACAAAAAATTTCAAGAACAGTTAATCCTAAATAAATTGCGTATAAAAGCCTAGCCGTAAATCTCATCTTACTAACGAGTTTTCCAACTTTAGGACCCGGAACCTCTGCTCTCATCAAATGCATTTCGGTTCCTTGTGTGCTTGGTAACACTGCCAAAACAAAAACTAAAACACCCATTCCGCCTATCCAATGAGTAAAACTTCTCCAAAATAACAAACTTTTTGGCAAAGCTTCAATGTCCGTTAAAATACTACTTCCCGTAGTTGTAAATCCTGAAACGGTTTCAAAAAAAGCGTTCGCTATAGATGGAATTTCTCCACTTATAACAAATGGTACGCATCCAAAAGCTGACAATAAAATCCAACTAAGTGCAACAATAACATATCCTTCTTTTGCGTGCATTTGCGCCTTAGTTTTGATAAATAACTGCGAGGGGATAGAGAGTAACAATAGAATTACAATTGGTACTAAATATACCCAATATATTTCTTCTCCATATATAATAGAAACCAACATTGGTATAGAAAGAAGAGTTGCGACAATAAACATGATTTTACCCAAAGTACGGGTATCAATGCAGAGGTGGAATTAAAGGGCTATAAA
>CAYJBU010000136.1:0-6137 GCA_964368155.1 uncultured Eubacteriales bacterium
CTAAACTACGTAATTTAGTTCTAAGTTCAATTAATCTATTCATCAAAATTTAATCCTTTATATCTAAAATTATTACATATAATATCAATACAGCTAGATTGCCTACACTTAATCTAACAAACTATGTAGGCTCTATCTAGACGAGCTCATGTAATCCGAACCCGCTTTTAAAGTAAATTGTAGGCTTTCTAACTTCTTTAAAGCCTTTTGCAAAGATATAGCCTTACTGCAAGACTTTTCCTTGCTATAAAACCACAAATTGCATATAAAATCTTTACCCCAAAAGAGTAGATTTTGATATTAAACAAGGCAGACGATGACGTTAAACTCGCGTTTTACTAGGAGGATAACGCAGTTTAATGGCAAAATAAACTCTTGTGGGGCGGGTTCGATAATATCGGTCAGGCTAAACAGTTCCACCGAGTTAGCAAAATGATTAAAGCTAACTAAGATTTTAAAAGTTCCATACGAATAAAGTTGTTTAACTCTTCTTCTGTATTAAACTTGCTTCTGTTCTCTTCAATTTTTTGCTTAATTTCTTCAGGCAAGTGCGTAAAATCACTATTGTTAAAATTTACAATTGGAACAAATAAGGGCGCACTTGCAAAAGAATTATAGAAACTACCATTAAAATTTGAATACATGAACACACCTCCAATTCTATAGCCCCAGTTTTATTTTAACCTGAAAACAGCTAAAGAAAACTTGAGATATCTGGAATTTGAGGTGCAATTTGTTAAATTGAAAAATAATCCTTTATATATTGTTTTTCTCCTGTTAATGAAGATACTACAAGATTGTATACCAATTGAGGCTCTTTGTGAAAATTTTCTTTGATAATTAAAGCTTGTTCAAAATCAGGAGCGAAAATCGAAACTTGCATCAAGTCAAAATCACCACCAGAAACATGACAAACAACATCAAATCCACCATTTTTTTCTACAATTTCAACAGGATTTTCTTTAACATTTTTCGCAAATCTTAGTACAGATAGCGCTGTCTCGATTGCTCTCTCTCTAACAACAGGAGGAAGGTTTTTGTCCAAACTGTCTGCAATTTCTTTTCCCGTATCTGTTAAATTCAATGTACCGTCATCGTTTTTCATCAGTTGGTTTCTTTTAAGTAAAACTGATATTGCATCCGATATTTCAAAATAATTTGCAAGTTCCCGACTTTGTACTACATCTATAATTATTTCTGGAGTAAGAGAATTTGGTACACTTTTCACCATGTAACATACAAGAATTTTAATTTCATTTTGGTTAGTCAAGCCTCCAGGAGCAACTCCTGCTACAAAAGCATCTGAATTCATAATAAACTTAGTTTGTACTAGAATAAATCAAATAGTAATAATCTCTATAATACTATTTAATTATGCTAAGCAAAACTTTCCTTTCCATAATAGTTTTTGCGTAAATTTGTTTATATTCATTTTACACTATTTTTTAATTTTTTGCAAACAAAAATTAATGCGATAAAATTTTTTCATAAAATTTAACAATTATCATTGTAAAAGGAAGAAAAGTGTGTTATTATTATGCTAGCTATGATATAATGCCTAAAAATAGCGTTTTATCAGGCTAATAAACTATTTCCCCGATGAAAACACTACTTTATTATTAGAAAAGTGTTTTAGTTTTCGGTTTTCATAACACTAGAAAGGAGGATTTTTATGGATATTATGGAAATGTTGCAGGTTGTCTTAATGGGAATAGGAACAGTTTTTGTTTGCCTTGTCTCACTTATACTTTTAACCAAAATTATGAGTGCGATTATTCGATCATTCAATACAAAAAGCACTGCAAATACAAGCAACGTGACTGCACCAACACCTAAAACTGCAGTAACAATTCCTACACCACCGACGACTGTAAAAGTCATACCTAACAAACCGCAATTTGTAGCCGCTGTAGGTTCAGCTATTGCAACCTATATGGGAACGGATGTTTCTAATATTAGAATTCATTCAATAAAACCCAAAGGCTCTTCGGTTACGATCTCTTCGCAAACACCTGATAAGCAACAGTTTGTTGCCGCTGTGGGTTCTGCGATTGCCACGCATATTGGAACAGATGTTTCTAATATCAGAATTCATTCAATCAAAAAAATTTGATATTGAATTAAATTAATCGGTTATTTATTAAATACCACAAAATCATCTCTTATTTAAGAAAGGAAAGTTACTAAAATGAGAAAGTATAATGTAAATGTAAACGGCACAGCTTATGAAGTTATTGTAGAAGAAGTTACAGGCGGAGCAATTCCAGCTCCAGTAGCGACACCAGCTCCAGTAGCGGCACCTGCTCCAGTAGCGGCACCTGCT
The DNA here is from genome assembly GCA_964368155.1 of uncultured Eubacteriales bacterium. Classification (GTDB taxonomy): domain Bacteria; phylum Bacillota; class Clostridia; order Oscillospirales; family Acutalibacteraceae; genus SIG603. Next base: position 2,324 of record CAYJBU010000136.1, read on the forward strand.
CCAGTAGCGGCACCTGCTCCAGTAGCACCAGCGGGAGGAACTGAAATCAACGCTCCAATGCCTGGAAATATTATCGCTGTTAACGTAGCAGTAGGCGATACAGTTTCAGAAGGACAAGTTCTTTGCGTATTAGAAGCTATGAAAATGGAAAATGAAATTATGTCACCTTGTGCAGGAAAAGTTACTTCTGTTACTATAACAAAAGGTGCAACAGTTGAAAGCAACGCACTACTTTTCACAATCGCATAAATTCGCTTTTGTAAAAAAACGTATAAGGAGCGTAATTATTAATGGACGCAATTATTAATTTTTTAAACCAAACGGGTTTTGCGCAATTAGCAGATGAGCCATTAAGATTAGTAATGCTTGGTATTTCTTGTTTCTTGTTATATCTTGCAATTGTTAAGAAGTTTGAACCTCTACTTCTATTACCTATTGCTTTTGGTATGTTGCTTACAAATCTTCCAGGAGCAAACATGTATCACCCTGAACTTTTTGAAGGTGGACACATAGACTGGGTAGCTTTTGGAGAAAGCAAAAACACAGGACTTATCGATTACTTGTATTTAGGCGTTAAACTCGGAATTTATCCTTCATTAATCTTCCTTGGTGTAGGTGCGATGACGGACTTTGGTCCACTTATCGCTAATCCTAAAAGTCTTCTTTTAGGTGCAGCTGCTCAAGTTGGTATATTCATCACCTTTATTGGTGCAAGATTAATGGGATTCACAGCTATGGAAGCTTCTTCCATAGGAATTATCGGTGGTGCGGACGGTCCAACCGCTATTTATGTAACAAGCTTACTAGCTTCGCATCTTTTAGGTCCGATTGCTGTTGCAGCCTATTCATACATGGCTTTGGTTCCTGTAATTCAACCACCTATTATGAAAGCTCTTACAACAAAAGAAGAAAGACAAATTGAAATGAAACAATTAAGACCTGTTTCAAGAACAGAAAAGGTTTTATTCCCAATAGTTGTTACTATTTTCGTTTCATTAATTCTTCCATCTGCAGCTCCACTTGTTGGTTGCTTAATGCTTGGTAATTTGTTAACCGAATCTGGAGTTACTGAGAGACTTTCAAAAACAGCTCAAAACGAACTAATGAACATCGTTACAATTTTCCTCGGAATTTCTGTTGGAGCTACAGCAACCGCAGCACAATTCCTTAATGTACAAACACTACAAATCATGGTTATGGGAGTAGTCGCTTTTGCTTTTGGTACTGCGGGCGGAGTTCTTCTTGCAAAACTAATGAACGTATTCTCAAAAGAAAAAGTAAACCCACTTATCGGGTCTGCTGGTGTCTCTGCTGTTCCAATGGCTGCTCGTGTTTCACAAGTTGTCGGACAAAAAGAGAAACCATCAAACTTCTTGCTAATGCACGCAATGGGACCTAATGTTGCAGGTGTTATCGGTTCAGCAGTTGCTGCCGGTGTATTCCTTGCACTATATTTACAATAATCTAGGAGGATTTAAATAATGGCTAAAAACCCACTAAAAATTACTGATACTATTTTACGTGACGCTCATCAGTCACAAGCGGCTACACGTATGAAAATAGAAGAGATGATTCCAGCTTGTGAAATTCTTGATAGCATAGGCTACTGGTCTTTAGAGTGTTGGGGCGGTGCAACATTTGATGCTTGCTTACGTTTCTTAAACGAAGATCCATGGGAAAGACTAAGAACTCTTAAAGCAAATTTACCTAATACACCTCTTCAAATGCTTTTAAGAGGTCAAAATGCTTTAGGTTACAAACACTACGCAGATGATCTACTAGAGCAATTTGTTAAAAGGTCTGTCGAGTGCGGTATTGATGTTATTCGTACTTTCGATGCTTTAAATGACATTAGAAACATGGCAGCAGCAATGCAATATACAAAAAATTACGGTGCACTTGTAGAGGCTACAATTAGCTACACAAAAAGCCCAGTGCACAGCGAAACATATTTTGTAGAGCTTGCTATGAAACTAGAAGAAATGGGCGCAGACACAATTTGTATTAAAGATATGGCTAACCTACTTCTACCTTTCGAGGCTTATAGTCTAGTTAAAAAACTAAAAGAGAGAGTTGGAGTACCTATCCATCTTCATACTCATAACACAACAGGTACAGGCGATATGACAAACTTAATGGCGGCTCAAGCAGGTGTTGATATTGTTGACTGTGCACTTTCTCCAATGGCTAACGGTACAGCTCAACCAGCTACTGAGTCTTTAGTTGCTACTCTTCAAGGCACAAACAGAGACACAGGCCTAGACCTAGCTAAACTTTCAGACGCTGCTGTTCACTTTAGAAAAGTTGCTGCTAGACTTAAAGAGGAAGGCTTCCTAGACTCTAAAGTTTTAAGTGTTGATACAAATACACTACTTTACCAAGTACCGGGCGGTATGCTTTCAAACCTTATTTCTCAGCTAAAACAAGCTAATGCAGAGGACAAATACTATGATGTACTTGCTGAAATTCCAAGAGTTAGAAAAGACTTCGGATACCCTCCACTAGTTACACCTACAAGCCAAATCGTTGGTACTCAAGCAGTTATGAACATTGTAACTGGCGAGAGATACAAAATGGTTCCAAAAGAGTCAAAAGGCTTACTACGTGGCGAATACGGTGCATTACCGGGCGAAGTTAATGAAGAAGTACGTAAACTTTGCATTGGCGATGATGAAGTTATCCTTTGCCGTCCTGCGGATTTACTAAAACCTGAGTTAGAGTCTGTTAAAAAAGAATCAGCTGGCATTGCAAAATCAGATGATGATGTTCTAAGCTATGCTATGTTCCCAACAGTAGCGCCAAAATTCTTTGAAGAAAGAGAAAAGAAAGTTGTTATTCCAGAGCAATTTAAACCAACTTCAACTGATGACGGAACTCCAAAAGTTCTAAACATCGAAGACCTTTCACTTGATTTTTAATCAATAATACATGGAGACTACGGCAATTGTCGCAGTCTCCATTTTTATTTAATAATATTCTCTAATATAGGGTTTAAACATAATTAAATTTTTTTGATTAAGAAATAACATAAATTATAATAATTATTCTTCAATAATGCCCAGTAATTCGTCACAAAATCCCTCTCCATCACTGAAGTTATACGCATAATAATGTCCATAATTTACGGAAATTGCAATAGTACTACTTTCAGAGTTTGAAAAAGATAGGCTAATATTTCTTTCGTTTTCATCCAAAATTATACTATTAAAAATCTTCGTTCCTGATATTACCTGCTCCTTACCAAGAAAAGTATCCCATTTATTACTATAGTAATACTCAGAAAAAAGTTCATATATTTTTTGAGTTTGTTCGGATGTTACATCTTCAAAAGTAATAGTTTCAAAACCACTAACATCATTAATTTCTTCATCGTAATATTCTTGCCGGTAATTTATATGTATAGAAATTATTCCATCTGAAATATGTGTAAGCGGTTTTTCCCAAAAATACCAAAACAACAAAATCATACATACTAATAATATAATAGTAACTATTTTTCTATTCATATCCAAAACAATCACTCCCATATTAATATTACTAGCCATGACAAAACACTGAAAAGCTAGTAGCAGAGCAGTCATGGAAGAACATTTCAAAAGTTTTTTTACTCTCTCCTATCACACTATTAGCGGTTGCTCTTTTAGTGATATCACTAATAAGACTGCATACCTTGAAAGTTAATAATCTATATAAAAAGCACTTAATACTCATTTCATCATTATATAAACTAATTTAGCGTCTTTCTCTAACTCTAGTTTGCTATGCTCGTTTTTTTCTTCTCCTTTTAATACACCTTCAGTTTTGATTGTCTATA
>CAYJBU010000136.1:6147-7095 GCA_964368155.1 uncultured Eubacteriales bacterium
TCTATAAATATTTAAAGATTATAAAAGTTAAAAAGCAATATTATCTGCGAGCACATGATAATACTCGCTTTTCCCTATTTTATACATTTGAAACACTCCAACTATTTCTATTTGTGAAGATTGTGAAGGCATTTCGATACTTTCATCAAGAGAAGCAAATTCCAAGCCTTGAGCGCAACAAGCAGTTGCATCTGCAACGATAACATAATGGTATTCAATATCATCAATAGATGTTTGCGAGTAATACTCTCCATTCAATTTTATGGTCTTCCCTATATATTCATCCGGTCTTGACATCATATCAAAAACTAATGCATACACCAAAGAACTACTCATCTGTGTTAAATCATAGTCAATAACATCATCTTCTACTATTTCAGAAGTATTTTCTCGGGGAGAACTTTGGGTGTTTGCTTCACTTCCACAAGCACTAACACAAGATACAAGTAGAACGATAATCAATATTACAAACGCTTTTTTTATCATTAATTTTCTCCAATCAGTGCAGCAATATTGAATAAAACATTATAAGTGTTATCTTTAATAATAAAGATATTCTGTATAACACTACCAAAATCAACATTATTAACACATAATATAAAAAGTTTTCTCTCAATCAGCCATTTGCGAACATTTTGAGCACAAACCATAAATAACAGCACGCTGTTCATTAATTTTAAAATCAAAATCATCTAGTGCTATCTTGGCTATCATATCAGAAATATGTTTATTTAAGTGTTTAGTTTCACTACACACATTGCAAATCAGATGAATTATTCCAGAACAACATTCTGGGTCAATATACTGGTAATACACTTCCCTACTATTTTCTGCTGTGACTTTGCATAATATTCCTTCTTTTTCCATAGTAGCAAGGTTTCTATAAATTGCCCGCAAACTTATGTCATCATCGTTTAATAGGTTGTGAATCTCTCTAGCAGAAAAGCT
>CAYJBU010000137.1:0-7026 GCA_964368155.1 uncultured Eubacteriales bacterium
TCCCATTCTCCGGGAAAACTAAAAGTGCTGGTAGATAAAAAATACTTTGGAAATGAAGTAGGTGCATTGCCAATTACATCTTGGTATTTTGAGGTTGTTGGTGACATAAAACTTGAAAAAGGCGAGCATACAATAAAAGTCGAAGATACTACTGGTTATTTTGGCAGATTTTCATCAATTATCGTGACTAATGACATGGACTTCGTTCCAAGTTCAGAACCTAAAAAAATGCGTGAACAACGAGCTAAAATAAAGAATTTACAGTTACTCACCGAGAATAATGAAGAATTTGATGTTATAGTAGCAGGCGCAGGTCCAGGCGGAGTTCCAGCTGCAATTGCAGCTGCTAGAAAAGGGATGAAAGTTGCACTTCTAAACTCTAGACCGGTTTTGGGCGGAAACTCCAGCAATGAAGGAACTGTTGGTTTTGACGGCGCGTACGTTGCCCATGCTTTCATGAGGGAAACAGGCATAGCTGACGAAATTAGAAGAATAAGAGATTTTAATAAAATCAGCTGGCAAGCAGCTTTAGAAATATTGGTAGAAAAAGAAAAGAATATTACAGTGTTCTTTAACAATTTTGTTATTGACGCAAAGGTTGAAGATGATGTGATTAAAACAGTTACTGCTCTGGATTGCATAAATGCAGTTATGACAGTATATAAAGGAAAAATGTTCATTGATGCAACAGGAGACGGATGGCTTGGCTATTATTCCGGTGCGGCATATAGAATTGGCAGAGAAGCAAAATGGCAACACGGTGAAGAGTTTGCTCCTGAAATTCCAGACAGTGACACAATGAGTGGTTGCCTTATGGGTACTTCAAAGGGAAGACAGCTTCTTGGTTATTACGCAGAAGAACAAGAGGAAGAGGTTGCTTTTACTGCTCCTGATTGGGCGGTTAAACTTCCTGAGGGAGATGCTCTTCATAGAGCTCCTAACAGAATGGAAACAGGCGAGTGGTGGATAGAAAACCCAAACAATTATGACGATTTATGGGAACAAGAAAAAGTTAGAGACGAGTTACTAAGATTAAATCTAGGCTTTTTCCATTGGCTGAAAAATTCATATCATAGACGTGATGTGGTCAGAAAACATAAGATTGTAGGATTTGGAAAATACAATGCTAAAAGAGAGAGTAGGAGAATTATTGGCGATTATATTTTAAATCAAAACGATTGTAAGGGTGGAAGATTTGAAGATGCAATAGCATATTGTGGTTGGTCGCTTGACGTACACCACCCAAAAGGAATATTCTCAGGCCATGAAGGTCCATTTTATGCTAATGCAAAAGTTCCGATTTCTCACATTCCTTTTAGAAGTATCTATTCTAAAAATATCAAAAATCTGATGATGGCTGGAAGATGTGCTTCTGTTACTCATCTTGCACTTGGAACAACTCGTATTCAAAACACGATAGCAACTCTAGGTCAAGCAGCAGGTACAGCTTGCGCTATTTGTGTAAAAGAAGGCATTTATCCAAGAGATATATTCAACACTCAAATGAAAGAATTCCAACAACTTTTGATGAAAGATGGCATGTTTATTCCTGATGTTAAAAATGCAGACCCTCAAGACAAAGCTAGAAATGCAACAATCACAGCAAGCAGTGTGAGCAAGGAAGAACCTTTCATTACTACTAGTGGTGTTGAAGGTGAATACGAGCAAATCAAAGGGACTGTAGCAGCAAGTATGAATCTTGTTAAAAAGCCTGAGTATGTTAAAGCAATGCTTAAAAACAGTGGAGAAACAAGTGTAATTACTGCCTCGATTGCCAAAATGAAAAATACCGCAGGGTATGAGTCTATGGAAGTTTTAGAGACTATCAATTTCGAACTTGAAAGCGGATTTGAAGGCATTGCAGATTTGCCATTTAAGCTTTTGGACATTGGGAATGTTAAAATGAACACCGAAGATGCCCCAAATGTAATGTATGACTCGATTTCTTTAGGGCTAATCATCAGCGCAGATGAAAATAGTGATATTTACTGGAAAAGGTTTGACTTTACATCGTTTACTAAAACAAAAAGCAAAAAAATCAATGACTACCGTTGGCAGTCAGGAATAGAATGTTTTTCTAATTCTTATGTTTTTGCTTTTTATGATGTTGAACATGAAATGGCAAATTGCGAACCTGAAAATGTTATTAATGGTTATTCAAGAATAGTAAGCAAAGAGAAATATGCTTGGGTATCGGACCCAAATGAAAAGATTCCACAATGGATTGAATTTAAACTTCCTGAGATAACAGAAGTTTCGGCAGTGCATATCACTTACGACACAAACTTGACCACTCCCAAATTCAGTTATTTGGTTATGCCTATTGCAAAAAATACTGTAAAGGAGTATAATATACAAGTAAAGGTTGGTGAGGAGTTTAAAGAGGTTGCACAGGAAAAAGATAACTATTTTGCTCTTTGCAAACATTGCTTTGAAACAGTTAAAACCGACACAATAAGGGTTAATGTTGAAAAAACATGGGGCAGTGAAAGTGCAAGAATATTTGAAATTAGAATTTATTAATAAAAAGGAGAATTGATATGTCAGTATTTAAAACTGTGGTACACAATGTAGATTTTTGTGTAATTGGTGGAGGAATTTCGGGAATGCTTGCAGCAATTTCTGCTGCTAGACATGGCGCAAAGGTAGCTTTGATGGGGGATAGACCTGTTTTAGGTGGTAACGCTTCCTCAGAAATAAGGATGTGGATTTGTGGGGCGGCTAACCATGCACCTCATGCAAGAGAAACAGGCATTATAGAGGAAATATTGCTAGAAACAATGCATAGAAATCCAACTAAAAACTATTCAATTTGGGATAGTATTCTTTATGAAAAAGTCAGAAACGAACCAAATATCGAAATGATTTTGAATTGCTCTTGTATGGACGCTACTATGGACGGGACAAAAATTAAAGATATTACTGGTTGGCAGCTTACTACTCAAATGTATCATAAAGTATATGCAAAAATATTCTCTGACTGCTCGGGTGACAGTATATTAGCACCTTTAACAGGCGCAGAGTATAGAGTGGGCCGAGAGAGCAGAGATGAGTTTGGCGAGGATATCGCGCCTGAATTTGCAGATAAAAGAACAATGGGAATGACTTGCTTAATTCAAGGAAAAGAGACTACAAGACCTGTCAAATTTACACTTCCTAGTTGGGCAGAAAAATATACTACTGAAGATTTACAACCTTACCGTGTTCCCGGAATGAAAGGTCAAAAAAGAGATAATTTCTGGTACATGGAATTAGGTGGAATGGGCAACAGCATTGACGATTCTGAAGAGCTTAGAGACGAGCTTTTAGGGATTGCGTTTGGAATGTGGGACTACATTAAAAATAATTGTCCTGATATGGATAACTGGGAACTCGATTGGGTTGGATTTTTACCGGGAAAAAGAGAGTCAAGAAGATATGTGGGAGATCACATCTTGACACAAAATGATGTTAGAGCGGAAGGCAAGTTTGATGATTTAGTAGCTTACGGAGGTTGGTCAATGGACGATCATCATCCGGGTGGATTTAGAACAGAAGAGAAACCAACGATTTTCCATCCAGCTCCTTGCCCATATGGAATACCTTACAGGGTTATGTATTCAAAAAATATCGAAAATCTTATGTTTGCAGGTAGAAACATAAGTGCTACCCATTCTGCGATGAGTTCAACCAGAGTTATGGCAACTTGTGGAGTAATAGGTCAAGCAGTTGGAACAGCAGCAGCTATTGCGATTAAAGAAGGAGTTTCACCAAGAGGAGTGTACGAAAACTATATTGGTGAGTTAAAAGCTACTCTTATGGCAGATGATTGCTATTTACCGTTCAACAGTTACGAGCAAAGTGAGATTAGTAAAATAGCAGAGATTGTATCTGATTGTGACAACGCCGAGAATGTAAGAAATGGGCACAACAGAACAATTGGAGACTGCGACAATGGTTGCTATGTGAAAAAAGGTGGATTTATCGAGTATAAATTCAAAGAAGCAGTTGATGTTAAGAAGATTAGGCTAGTCTTTGACTCTGATTTAAACCGTGAAACTAACAGAGATGTTGATAATTTTCACAATAGAGAAATTCTGTCAAATTATCCACTTAACAGAATTGATGCAATGCCTCCTGCTACTATTACAAAAGCTTTTGCAGTTTGCGCACTAGTAGATGGTGAGTATAAAGAGTTATTCAGCACAGAGGAGAACTTCCAAAGAGTTGTTAAAATTGATGCTGGAATAAAAACTGACTCTATCAAATTCGTTGCAAAAGATACATGGGGCAATGATGAGTGCCATGTTTATTGTTTTGATTTGTATTAATAAAAAGAGACAGCAGCAAATAGATAAACATAGATATTAGGAATTGAGCGAATTGTAGGGGAGAGGAGACTGATGCCTTTGGAATAGGCATGGAAGCCTCTCCCTACACTTTTTGTAATTAATTTATATAAAATGAGAATGAATATTTGATTGATATACCTTAGTTTTTGATAAAAAAAGTGTTTTTTTTGATAGCAAGATAAAATATAATTTGTGGCTATAAGGAAAGGTGACGAGATGAATTTTAAAGATAGAATGAAACCGGTAAAAAAAGAATCTGTGTTTAGTTTATACGACGAGGGCTTCATTGTTTGGTGTGGCACGATTGCTAAAGGCGACGATGATTTGTATTATTTATACTTCTCGTTTTGGCCGATTGATAAAGGTCATGACGGTTGGGTAACTCATTCAAAAATAGGTTACGCTACGTCGAAAAATCCAACAGGTCCTTTTGAGTTCAAAGGTATTGCTCTCTCAGGAGCAGGAGGCGATGCGTGGGACAGAGATTGCGTTCACAACCCAACTGTAATTAAGATTGATGGAAAGTATTACCTATATTACATGGGAAATAAGGGTAGTGGAGTGTATATTAATAATCGAAACAACCAAAGGGTTGGTGTCGCTTATTCGGATAGTCCTCAAGGTCCTTTTAAAAGATTTGATGCACCTGTCATTGATGTCTCTCAGGGAGATTACGACAGCTTGTTAACAAGCAATCCTGCAGTGGTTTTAAAAGACGAGAAAATTTATATGATATATAAAGCTGTATCAGACAAGGAAGCACCATTGCCAAAAGGTGGCCCTGTGGTGTGCAAAATTGCTATATCGGACAATCCGTTAGGAGGATTTGTTAAAACCAAAGAGCCTATAATGAGAAATCCAGAAAATCCGTGGTCGGTAGAAGACCCTTGCATTTGGTATGAAAATGACAGGTTTTATTCATTAGTCAGAGATTTTCACGGTTATTTCACAAAAACAGGTGTTAACTCGGTTGCACTGTTTGAATCGTTTGATGGAATCGACTGGAAAGCCAGCGAGCAGAGTTTGGCTTTTAACACAGAGATTAACTGGGAGGATGGCAGTGTTGAGGAACTTTCACGCATGGAGAGACCTCAAGTTTTGCTTGATGAAACAGGAAAACCTATTGTTTTGACTTGTGCTTGCATGAGGAAAGACGACAAAGATTGGATAAAATCATTTAGCGTCCAAATTGAGATAGTTTAAAAAAAGGAGTTTGATATGAGTAGACCAAATTTTTTATTAATTTTTCCAGATATGTGGCGTGGGGACTGCCTGTCAATTGCAAATCACCACACTGTGCAAACACCGTATGTTGACGATATTGCAGCAAGGGGAGTTTATTTTCCCGGTGCTTATTCGTCTTGCCCCACTTGTATCCCTGCAAGGGTTGCACTTGCGACTGGTCTTAACAGCAGCAACAGCGGGCGTTTGGGTTATCAAGATGGAGTGGAGTGGAACTATAAGGACACTATGATGCACAGACTCAGAGATAATGGATATCAAACTATTCAAGTAGGGAAGACGCATTTTTATCCGCAACGCGCAAGAGTAGGGTTTGAGGAAAACATCCTATACGAAATCCCCGTCCGTCATAATAATTTTGAAACAGATTATCATACTTGGCTCAAACAAGAGACTAAAGGAATGGTCGAGGACACTGCAAGAGAGCTAGATGCAAATACATTAGAGGTAAATCCTTGGAAATATGAGGAATATTTGCACCCAACTGCATGGACTACAAGGGAGACAATTAAAGCTATCGAGAGACACGACCCACAAAGACCGTTTTTTATTCAAGCATCATACCACAGACCTCATTGTCCTTATGACCCCCCAATGGCTTACTGGGAGGAGTTTAAGGATAAGGAACTTCCAGAGCCTCCAATTGGGGATTGGTGTGATGAATATAAGCAAAAAAGTTTTAGAATTAATATTCAAAATATTGATATGCCAAAAGAAAAACTCGATAACATGAGACGTGCGTACTATGCGAATATCAAGCATGTAGACCACGAAATTGGGAAGCTATTCCATCACCTAAATAAAAATGGTTATTTGGAAAATACATACGTAATTATTTTTTCTGACCATGGAGATATGCTTGGCGACCATTATTTAAGAAACAAAGCAGTTCCTTTTGAGGGTTCTGCAAGAATACCATTTGTTGTTTATTCTCCTGTCCTAGGTCCGAGTAGCAAAGGGAAGATTAATGACGCACCTGTTTGTCATATGGATATAATGCCAACTGTTCTTGAACTCGCAGGAGTTGACTCTACATATCAAACAGATGGAATAAGCCTTGTGAAAGCAATAAACGAAGAAGACAATCCCCGTGATTATCTACATGGAGAGCATTCAAATCCCGGAAGAAGCGGTTATCAATATATTGTTAATTCGAAAGAAAAATATTGCTGGGAAACGAAAAGTGGCAAAGAATTTTATTTTGATTTAGTAAAAGACAAAGATGAACTGCACAATGCTATTAACGACGAAGAGTATCAAGAGAAAATAGAATTCTTAAGAAATAAGCTTATAGATATTCTTGCGCAAAGACCTCAGGACGGACTTGCGGATGGTAAAAAGTTAATTTGCGGAACAATATTGCCAAGTGTTCGCCCCGAATTGCTTGAAAATGCAAAGACATATATATAGTCAAACCAATACAAAACCCAAACTGACCAGCAGGTAAAAATCC
>CAYJBU010000138.1:0-6886 GCA_964368155.1 uncultured Eubacteriales bacterium
GCTTGGTTTTTTAGTTTGTCAATCCATCTTAAAAAGAAAATAGCAGAAGCGAAAATTATTACTTCTATAAGCGGATATAAAATAATAGTTACAAAACTAGGATTATTACTTATTGCAATAAAAAACTGCACTAACAGAATAATCCCAAAAAATGCAGAAACTTTTACGCATATGGGATTTTTAAAAGAGTCTTTTGTGTTAAATAACAAGAATTTGAAAGCATTTTTAACTAACACTAACAACTTATATGTTATAGTGTTTTTCCACCAGTTACCTGCCTTAACACGTGCAGTAAAAGTAGTTGTAAAAGTAACAAAAAACAGAAACAATGTGAAGATTAATAAAAAATCATAATCAATATAAAAAAAACGATAACTATAATATCTAAATGCTGAAGCGAAAACAAAAGCAAAAAAATACATGAATATGAGCAAGTCCAAAGGTATTTTATCAAATGCGTTTAGATGAACCCCACTAACACCTTCTTTTCTTCCTGCTGAAACAAGCAAAAAGACATATAAAAACAATCCAACTAAAACGACGGCACAAGCAAATGCTATAATCATGTTTCGCTGGTTTATAGCTTCTTCTGCTAATTTTTGGTAATAACTTTCGTCTACATTATTTTTTTCTATATAATCCTGTATATCATAGTAAAATCTATAATCAAAATTAACATAATCATTAGGGTCATGAGGTGATTCTGCTCCATAATATGTTTCTTGGTAGTTTGAAAAAGGTTGAGAGTCATAAGTTTGAAAAAACATCTCGTTGTCTACATAAACGGTGAAGTACAAACCTGTTTGTTCAGATAATCTTGCGTATTCATAAATATCTGGTTCAGTCTCTTCAAGAAAATCATTCAAAATCTGCGAGGACAATGTATGAATTTCAGAACTAATTTCGTCTTCAATAAGCGACTGAGAATATTCATCTACACCGAAATATGAGAACGATTTTGCTAGCGAATAAGGAAAATTGTTATATGAAATTACAGCTACTACTAAGCATATTACAACCAGAAAAGAGAGTGTGACAAATGCAGTTATTTTTGCCCATGTTTTATAAGTTAATCTATTCATTAATTCACCTTCTTTCTAATTTTCTAGTTTGTAACCTTGCCCCCAAACCACTTTGATATAGCGTGGGTCGCTTGGATTTACTTCTATCTTTTCTCTTAAATGCCTGATATGAACTGCAACAGTATTTTGTGCATCGTATGGCAACTCACCCCAAATGTTTTCGTATATATCCTTTGGTGAATAAACCTTGTTAGGGTTTGTCATAAGTAATTTTAGTATGTCATATTCGGTGGGTGTTAACTTGATATAATCACCGTCTAACTTCACACTCTTTTCGTTGTCGTTTAATTGCAACGAACCAATAAAGATTTGATTTGCTGACTCCACTTTTGCGCCTAACTGAGTGTATCGTCTTAGTTGAGATTTCACTCTTGCTAGTAGTTCAATAGTATTAAAAGGCTTTGTCACATAATCATCTGCACCGCTGTCAAGCCCCAAAATCTTGTCGCTATCTTCACTTTTAGCGGTTAGGATAATTACAGGAATATTGCTGATTTGTCTTATCTCTTTCATTGCGGTAATTCCGTCTTTTACAGGCATCATGACATCGAGTAATGCTAAATCAATTTTATGAGTTCTAATCAGTTCTACAGCTTGATCTCCGTTATATGCTTTTATAGCTTTATATCCTGCCATGTTCAAATAAATCTCAATTGCATTTACTATATCTTTCTCGTCATCACAGACTAAAATGTTGTACATATTGCACTTCCCCTCGTTTTGATAATATTAGTATACAATATTTTTTCTTAAAAATAAAGTAGGCAATTCTTTAAGAATTTCTTAAGATTAGCCACTAGGAGCAAATCCGAACCCGCCTCAAACAAACATCTTTCAGCCTAAAACTGCGTTATCCTCCTAGATAAACGCTAGTTTTCCGTCGTCGTCTGCCTTGTTTAAGGCTAAAATATATTCATTTGGGGTCGAAGATTTCTAAAGTGAAGTGTGGAGTTTATAAGAAACAAAAGGCTTGCAGTAATACTTGCCGTATTGCAAAAGTATTTTGTGTACTTAGAAACCCACATTTCGCTTTAGAAACGGGTTAGTATTTGTTCCTAGTGGCTAGCCACTAGAAACAAACTTGGAGCCAATGCAAATTAATGCATTAACTCCAAATATAGTTAAACAGTTATTTCATCTTTCCATTCATTGAAAATGTATTCAATCGAATCTTCAATCGCTTTCCAACTAGCATCCACAACGTCTTCTGAAACTCCCACAGTAGTGAAAAAACCCTTTCCATCTGTCGATGTAATTAAAACTCGAACAGCAGAAGCAGTAGCGCTCTTGCTGTCTAAAACTCTAACTTTATAGTCTATCAGCTTAAATTTTCTTATCTGAGGATAATATAACTCAAGCGCTTTTCTTATTGCAGAGTCAAGCGCATTTACGGGACCGTTTCCTTCAGCTGCCATTATTTGAAGATTTCCATCAACAGAAATTTTCACAGTAGCAGTAGCGCGATTAATTGGATTTTCGTTTGAATAAATATGAACTTTATAATCTATGAAATCAAAGAATTTTGTGAATTCGCCTCTTCTTTTTTTAACCAATAGCGCAAAGCTTGCGTCTGCACCTTCAAACTGATAACCCAAATACTCTAGTCTTTTTATCTCGCTTAAAATATCCTCAACATCTTGAGAATTTTTCTCTTGGTTAGGCAGATATGACTTGATTTTTTCTAAAATAACGGCTTTTCCACTCATTTCAGAACCGGGAAAGTGACGTTCGTTTCCAACCGAGTAAGGGTCAATGTGTTCAAAGGAGTTAGATGATTTTAAAACTGCAGAGCCATGCATTCCCGCCTTGTGTGAAAATGCATTTTTACCGACATAAGGCATATTTGAGTAAAGGTCGGTGTTATTAATTGAGGCAATTTCCCTTGCAGTTGCAGTTAGATTAATCAAATTATCATTATTGATACAATCATAGTTATTTTTAATCTGCAGATTTGGGATTATTGTAGATAGGTTAGCGTTTCCGCATCTTTCTCCGATCCCTAAAAAAGTTCCTTGCACTCCTGTCGCTCCGTGTTTGACAGAAATTATACTGTTAGCAACTGCCATTCCGCAATCGTCATGAAAATGAACACTGACAGGAATGGATACTTTTTTTATTACTTCTTCTACTATCTCGCCTACTTCAAAGGGCATTGCCGCTCCGTTGGTGTCGCAAAGGCAAAGTTCAATTGCACCTGAATTTTGTGCTGCGAGAAGTGTTGAAATAGCGTATTCCTTGTTTTGTTTATACCCGTCGAAAAAGTGCTCAGCATCGTATATAACCTTTTTATCGTTTTTACTTAAAAACAAGCAACTGTCGCTAATCATATTCAAATTTTCTTCTAAAGAAGTTTGCAAGATGGTTTCAACATGCGAAACAGAGCTTTTGCCAAAAATACAGCAGTATTCCGTGTTAGATTTAAGAATTGCTTGTAAATTAGCGTCTTCAACAGCCTGTATATTTTTACGCCTTGTGCTACCAAATGCGACGATTTTGCTGTGATTTAATTTTATATTTGCAAGTTTTTCATACAACTGCATATCTTTTGGGTTTGAATGTGGGTTTCCCGCTTCAATAAAATCAATCCCCATTTTGTCAAGCAAAGATATTATTGCGAGTTTATCTTCAAGAGTATATGAAATACCTGTTGATTGCGCACCGTCTCTCAAACTAGAATCCAATATATTGATTTTCATATATAACAATCCTTTTATTTTAGTAATTCGGAACTATCTACATACCAAACAGTTTGTGCTCTCGTGTAAATCGAACACGAAAGCACAAACTTTAATAATAAAACAATTCTCAAGTTATCCTACGTTATTTGTTGGTGTTTCATTTAGTATGTTATTTAAAAACTCTAAATTTGCATCATATCTTTCAGGGTGATTCTTGGCTGTGCCTTCAAAAGTTCGGAAAGATAATGAAAAATTATCAATTGCATCTATCAAGTGTATTGAAGTTAAAAACTGGTGTTCATATCCTTCAAAGGTTAAATCATCTAAAGCAGATATATCAGCAAGGTTAATATACGCTGGGTTTTCCTCTTCTTCAAACATAGTGACAAATAATGGGTCGAAATCATGTCCGCTTACAGCATAACCATAATCATCGTGAATCCAAATCATGCTATCCGCTGAGCTCATGTCTGACGCAAAACGTACATACCCAGCTTGCTGTTGTTCTATATTACTATAATCATTTGGGTCACTAGTGCCCAAAGAGCAGTTGTTCATGTGTATTATTACTTGACCATCACCATTTAAGTCTTCTCCATATTGTTCTAAATGGTCTCCAATCATATCTAAAGCAGTTTGGTCATAAAAACTTGAGCCTAGATATCCAATAGTATAGTCAGGAACTTCCTTTGTGACTATCGAAAAGATATATGCAAAAACCAAAAGCCCTAATAATATAGATATAAACAAAGTTTTTTTGTAGTAATACCACCAGTGGTTAATTTTTTCTTTTTTTGTTTTTAGTTCGATTACATTGCTGTGTATGGATTCCTCTTGGTCGTCAAGTAAGTATCTTTCCCTCGCCATTTTATAACTCCCCTTATGATAATATTGTCAAATTCTAGCATGATAATGTGAAAAGTGTATTAATATTATTTGAAGATTATCAAAATATTTCAAATATTGACTATTTCGAAGACAAATCATTTGACACATAATCCAGAATTGGTGAATAATCCGAAACATCATAATCGTGTCCGTTGTGGCTTCTCTCAAAACTCTCTGCAAGCTCCGTTAAATACTTTTTATATTTATCAAAGATTTCCTGTTGTGATGAGAGAACATTAAACTCTTCTCTTCTGTCCCCTAATGTGTTGAACATCATGTTATTCTCGTCAGAATTAGGATTGAATAAAATTTTATAATCTTCACACACAAGAGCATATGTTGGCGAGCCGAACATCGCATTTTCCCTGTTTACATATCTAAACGGAATTGGTTTTTCTCTCTTAATTTTTCTTTCGGCAAAATAATCTAATAAATCTGCTCCATCGATTGGTCTGCTGTCAGGCATTTTTATGCAATTTTCCGCAATAAAAGTTGGCAAAAAGTCAAGTGTGCTTGCAAGGAAATTGTAAACACTGCCTTCTTTTACATGCTTTTTCCACTTAATAAGAGCAGGAACAGTAACCCCGCCGTTAAATAAACTTCTCTTGCGCCCTCTAAGTCCACTTGTTGTTCCAACGCTAGTATCATGGCCTGATTCAGGTCCATTGTCACTGCAAAACCAAATACAGGTGTTATCTTCAATTCCAAGGTCTTTCAATTTTTGGTTGAGTCTCCCAACTTGCTCGTCCATTGCAGTGATGCAACCAAAGTAATGTTGCATATTTTCAGGATATTCACTATACATTGCACGGTGTTCAGGCGATGCGACTACAGGCTCGTGAGGTGTGTGAAACCAAATAACAGAGAAAAAAGGAGTGTCAGTGCTCACTGCGTTCTCTATAAAAGGAATTGCCCTGTCCATAATTACCTTTGAGTCGTCACCTTCAAGGTTTTCAGTCACGTATTTATGTTCCGCTGTCCAATATTTCGCAGGGACAGCTTGATTGTCCATTGGGTTGAATAAAGGCATTTGCGCCTCACAAGAAAAACAAGTGTCAAAATCTCTTTCCCAAGGAGGTGAATACAGGTGCGCATTTTTTTCGCCACCTCTTCTTCCGTCAGGAATAGTCCTTGAAACAGTTCCTAAATGCCATTTTCCAAAATGACCGGTGGTGTAACCTTGGGTTTTTAGAAGTTGTTGAATGGTAATTTCTTCTTTTGGCAAGTAACCAGCATTTGCACAAGTTACAGTATATCTGTGGTAATGCCTGCCTGTTAAGCAAGTTCCTCTTGTTGGAGAGCAAACAGGAGCACCGGAATGAAAATTATTGAAAACTGCACCCTCTTTTGCCAATTGGTCGAGATGAGGGGTTTTTATTATTTTGTTTCCATTAAATCCAACATCACCATATCCTAAATCATCGCACATAACTAAGATAAAATTTTCTTTCATATATTTACCCATTCCTTTCAACAACTTGATATTTTTTTCGTATACCATACTATTCTATCAAATTACTGCTGAGGTGTCAAGCGAACAAAAGAGAACATAAAACTATAGCAAAAAATCGACTATCCATAGGTTTAGTCGATTTATAAGCTACAATATTATCATTTAAATGGATTTTCGTTCAGACTACCATCTAGTGGTAGATTTTCTTCAAAAACACCCATTAGAGGATTTTCGCCTGTTTCCCCAGCTATTTCACTGGCTTCAATTGCTTCTTTGATACGAGAAGCTTCTTCAAGTTTGTAAGCAACACTTAGTTCTTCTGGAGGTTTTTTCGTTAGTTGAGATGCTGAAGATGATATCGCTGTGCATGAAATGGCAACAGCAACCAAAGAAACTAACCATAACATTTTTTTCTTAGTAAACATATTAAGACCATCCTTTCTTGATAAAGTACAATGTTTCGAGCGATTTTGCTAAAGTAGAATTTAAATTGTAAGACTTTACCCACATTCCTAATATTATTTTTTGCCAACTCCTATGGTAGCTGACACCTTGTTGTCATTTCCAATCATTATCATAAATTGCATCATTGTATTTTCAGTTTCCCATTTATACGATGTGGATTGAATGATTTCATTAGAATTTTCAAACACATCATCCGGTTCACCATTAATTTGTATCAATTTCTGAATTATATTTTCATACCACTTTTGGTAATCTTCATTTAAAAGAAAGTCAAATTCTATTCCCTCAATCTCCTCGTCATAAAACTCAAAGCTTATCGC
>CAYJBU010000139.1:0-6725 GCA_964368155.1 uncultured Eubacteriales bacterium
AATTTTACGGCTTATCTTGATGCTTTCTGCTGTATTTTCGCCAAAGGCGAAAATCAAAGTGCAAGGATTTTATTAAAATGTCAAGAAAACCCTTGCACTTCGACAACTTGAAAACAGCTTTCTTTTGCGTTAGAAAGCCATTTTCAAGTTGTTCAGCAGGTATTAATTATAAAATGTATAAAAAATCCTCCAACTCAAATCACTAGACTGAGTTGGAGGATTTTTTAATTAAGTATTTTTATGAGAGCCGCAACCATTACAGCCACCGCAACCGCCTTGAGGCGAATCCTTTTTACTGCTGTGGTCGCAAGATTTGCTGTCAGGGCAACCGATGCAACGTTGACCATTCTTTTTTGCAATTACAATATAAAGAATTATTGCCCCGAATATAACGATTAATATTATTGCTAAGATTAAGTCAATCGGCATAGTTTACCATCCTTTCATTAATAGCTTATGCTATCAAGCAGTCATGTGCTCCATAATAGCACGTTTTGTTGTTTTTGTTTTTCCTTTAAGGATTAAGATTACATAAACTGCAATCATAACTGCAACTGCGATTAATCCAGGTAGGAAGCCTTCGCCTAGTGAACCTGTTGTAACAAGTGAACCAATTTGGTAGACGAAGAATGTTAGGACATATGCAGTGGAGAGTTGTAGACCAATTCCACCAAACAACCATTTCATGCTTGTCATTTCTGAGTTCATCGCTCCAATAGCAGCGAAGCAAGGTGGAGTGTAAAGGTTAAACATTAAGTAACCTAAAGCGATAAGTGGTGTAATTCCCATAATTCCTGCGATGTCGCCAGCATTTGTAACAACTTCAAGGTCGTCACGATTTAGCCAATCTGCATTAATTGCAAACACAACAGCAAGTGTTCCAACAACATTTTCTTTTGCGATAAATCCTGTTACAACAGCTGCAGCCAATTGCCATGTTCCAAAGCCTAGTGGCACTAGAAGTATTGCGATTGGAGATGCGATAGCGTGTAAAATAGAAGTGTTAGCAAGTGCGTCGTTGTCGCCAATGTAATTTAGTGCAAAGTCAAAGTTTTGCATTAAGTGAACTGCTGCGTTGCAGAGCAAGATGATTGTACCAGCTTTTACGATGAAAGACCATGCTCTTGAGAACATTGAAGCTCCTGATTTGATGATGCTTGGAACTTTGTACTCTGGAAGTTCAATAATAAAGAATGATTTTCCTGCTTTGTAGCCTGTAATCGCTTTTGCGATTAATGCTCCAACGAAAATTAAAGCGATACCAACGAAATACATTAATGTTGTTACCCATGAAGCATCTTCAAAGAACAATGCTCCGAAAAGAGCGATAACTGGCATTTTTGCACCACAAGGCATAAATGGAGTTATCATTGCAGTTGTGTTTCTCTCTCTGTCGTCTCTGATAGTTCTAGCAGCCATAACTCCTGGAATTGCACAACCTGTTCCGATAACAAAAGGAATGATTGATTTTCCTGAAAGTCCAACTTTTTTAAGGAATCTATCCATTACAACAGCAACTCTTGCCATGTAACCTAAGTCTTCGAATAGTGCGATTAAGAAATACATTACCATAACCAATGGTAAGAAGCCCAAAACTGCACCAACACCACCGATGATACCATCTAGGATTAATGATTGCAGGAACGGAGATGCGCCTTCGATTAGGCCAGCGACCCACTCTGTGAAAATTCCAATTGCTTCTTCTAAGTATCCTGCGATCCAAGGGCCAACGTGTTCTTGAGAAATTGAGAAAATTCCCCACATAACAACTGCGAATATTGGTAAACCTAACCATTTATGAGCTAGGATATCGTCTACTTTGTCTTGTGTGTTCTTTTTAGATGTTGATTTAGTTCTGCTTTCAACGTCAGAGACAATTGAGTCAACAAAATCAAATCTGTCTTTGTCAATTTCTTCAGCGTTTTTTGTTTCATCTGCAACAAAGTTTGTGCTTTGTCCTTTTGATTTAAGTTTTGAAGCTTGGGAAATCAACTCGTTTAAACCGTTGTCTTTGTCTGAATGTGTAGAAATAGTTTTGACAACAGGGCAACCCATGCTTTTTGCAAGTTTTGCAGTGTCAATTGAAATTCCTTTTTTCTCGTGCAAGTCACTTTTGTTCAAAGCGATTATCACAGGAACTCCAATTTCTAATAGTTGTGTTGTAAGGAAAAGGCTTCTGCTTAAATTTGTTGCGTCAACAATGTTTACTATGACGTCAACATTTTGATTTGTAACAAACGAGCTTGTAACGCCTTCTTCGGAAGTATATGCAGACATTGAGTACATTCCAGGCAAATCGACTACGTCAATACTCTCACCTGTTGTGTTGTAAGATTTTTTAATAGCGTGATGTTTGCTTTCAACTGTAACCCCAGCCCAGTTACCAACACGTTCGTTTGAACCTGTGATTTTATTGTACAGCGTAGTTTTTCCGCTGTTGGGATTACCTGCTAGTGCAATTTTCATAAGAAAAAATTCCCCCTAAAATATTTGTTTTGATTGTAATTCTCATAGTTCGTAGTGCTGTTTTGACAAAATTCTATAAAAATATAAAAATTTTTCCGCAATTAGTTTTGCCATTCATAAAGCAAAACAACTATAAAACACATGCATTTGACTATTTGCTAACAGAAATTGCTTTTGCCAAATCTCTTCCGAGATTATATCTGCTGTTTCTTAACGAGATAACGAAATTATCGCTCATTTTTGAAATAACGACAATGTCCTCACCCTCATAGCAACCCAAGGTAAACAAAAATTTATCAAGATCTTCGTCCCCTGTGTTAACGCCTTTGATGACATAGTCAACGCCAAAAGCAGCAGTTGCAACAGATAGATTTTGGTTGTTGTTCATTTTACACCTCTTCAAAATAAAAAATTAGTTATCACTAACTTAAAAAGATACAATAATGTTAGCACAAACTAACACAAAAGTCAATAGAAAGAAATGATTATCTTAGTTGTGCACAGAAACATAGGAATAGTCGCTCTTTTTTAGTGAAAATATAGTATAAAGTGTTGCTTGTGTAAATCTAGCGAATGTAAATAGAGAGTGTTATCGAATTGAGGTAAAGCAAATAATAAGTAGGGAGGGTGTGGAAGCTCTAAAAAACGGATAAGAAATTGATGGTTTTCGGCATAGAAGCCTGTCCCTACTACTGTATGTTTGTTCTAATGAAAAATTCGTTAATGCGACAACCTCAAATTAAACTGTTCTATAAATATTTAGTTACATCTCAGATAAATTATCGTGAAGTTTATCGAGTAGCTTTTCTAGTAAATCTAACTCTTCTTTGCTGAAATTCTTGAAAGTTTGTTTGTCAAGTGCTTGGAAAGTCTCGTGTTTAGCCTCTATGAACTCGTCGCCCTTTGGAGTTAGAATGATTTTATTTGCTCTGGAGTCATTAACATCTGTGATTCTTTGAATGTAGCCTTTTGATTCAAGTTTTTTTAGGCTAACTCCAACCGAGGCAGTGCTGATACCTTTTCTTTTGGCAATTTCACTTTGGGAAATATCCTCGTTTTCTGATATTAACATTAATATTTTTGATTCACCAACAAAAATTTCTGTTTTGCTTAATCTATCATGCAAAATACGGTCAAAACGATGATGGAAATGCACAATTTTATGCTTTATTCTTCTCTCATCTGTCATAATATCGTTTAAATATTTTTTGATTTTCATATAAGTATTTACCTTTCTATAATAGATGCTGTGATAATATTAGTAAACACGTTTATTATAAACTAGTTTACTAAAATCGTCAAGTCGTAAATTGTGAATTTATCTTTCTAATTCAAGAATTAAAGAGCAATGGTCTGATAATCCTAAGTTTAAAGGGAGGTCATCAATTTTCATGTTTTTTGTTAATTTAATAGCATTATGTGAAGAAATTGCATAGTCGATTCTTCTACCTGAGCTACAAGTAGGTGTTTGATGGTTTTTTCCACAATTCAACCACAGGTCTGAGGAAAAATTAAGCAGTTCTTCGAATTTTTGCATACGTGTTGTCCCCTTGTCAAACACGTTTAAGTCACCCATGAGTAGCACCTGGTTGCCTGATTTAACAAAAGATTTGAATTGGTTTATCAGCTCATCCCAAAATGAGATATCATAAGGACAATGAACACCATATATTACTAAATCGTCTAATTCAATTATCATAGCACGAAGGAATTTTTTATGTGAATTTAGAATTATTTTATAGTTTGTGATGCTTTTTTTAACAAACATGGCAGTGATTGAAGGGCGTTTCATGCTGTTAGGAGTATATAAAATGTCATAGCGCAATTTTTCCATATTCGCTTGAAACTGCTTCCCTTCACTGGAATTTACATCAAATTCATGTATCAGGAAAATCTCAGGATTATGGATTGCGATATATGTAGTAATCCCCCCGACAATGTAACTTTTATTAATATTGTCCCATTCTCTTAGATAAGATTTAGTCCCGTATTGTTTTTTGTAACTCTCACGAGAAGCAAATGCGCCGCCAAAATCATTAACGTTGAAACTTATAATTTTTATAGTTTTTTTAGTGTTGCTTAGTGAATGATAGTAATAATGCAAAATCAGCTTCACAGCATAATTCTTTCTGACATTACCACCGCCAAAACTGTTTGACATTGAATTAATAATAGTGTTAAATTTCATATCATCGACAGGCAGTTGCCAAAATGAAGCTACATTGGATAAGGAATTTTCGTTTAACTGTGTATCTGAATTTAACATTAGTTTTGATATGTCTTTCCAATCGATTTCGTGCTCTTTCAATGTAGCACAGTCGATTGCACGAGTTAGAATATCGCTCCTTTTCGTAAGATTTGGCTTGAGTTTTTCTATTAGTAAAAATAGCTGTATTAACTGTGAATTAGGTCTAATTGACAATATCATATCGTGTAATTCCCTTTCTTGTTTGGGTATAATTTTGTATAGAATGATTAAAAAAATCTATACAATACTATACAAATGATAATATCATGTTAGTTAGGAATTGTCAATAGTAAATCCTATAAAAATTGTTATAAAGTAGTCACTGCATCGATTTAAATGCAAATCACAAGACATTTTGATAATCTAGAAAATATTGAAAAATGGGTTAGTTTGGATACATAGATTAATGGTGGTGCCTGTGGTAATTTACGAAATTGTAGCGAATGTAACAATAGGTATGAAATTAAATTTCCACAGTGTCTGAAAGAACCTGCCCTTGTGTACGCTAGATTAATAATAATTGAGCCACGTCGGAATTAATTTCGACGTGGCTCAATTTTTTAAATTAAACTTGAATTATTTTGATGTAAATTCTTTTTTTACTTTTGATTTCTCTTCCTTATCATGAACACACAATAGACTACAGAAAATAAAGTTAATAGAGCTATTAGTGCGTAAACAAAAACTGTACTGCTGTCTCCAGTTTGTGGAACTGAAGGTGTAGGCGTTGGTGTTACAATAGGTGTTGGGGTTGGCTGAACTGTTGGTTCCGGAGTTGCAGTTGGTTCCGGAGTTGCAGTTGGTTCTGGGGTTGCAGTTGGGTCCGGGGTTGCAGTTGGTGTTGGAGCAACAGGAGTTTGATGTGCTAATATCTCTGCAGAAAGTATTGGCCAACCATTTTGGTCAAATGTTGAAGGCTCTGTTGAAACTGCTAGTTGAGCAGAACTAGTAATAAGTGTATCTGCAGTTGTAGCTGTAGCAGAGTATTTCAAACTTATAGATTCATTTGCTTTTAGTTGAGGTATAGTAAACATAATGTCGTTGCTAGCTGCGTTATATACACCAACATCAGTTGAATTGAAAGTGGTATATTGTGGTATTCTTTGCATTACAACCAAGTTATCTGCATCAACATTACCCGTATTTGTGACAGTAATTTCATAATCAATTATTTGACCAACTTTAACATTGTATGCAGTTGGGGTTTCATTAACTATTTTCAATATGCTATTTCCGGTAATCGATGCACTAGAAGTGCTTGGCAATACTTTATCTAGCTCTGTTCCTCTGTAGTCAACGTAGTTAACAGTGGTTGGGTCTAGCGTGAGGCTAGTTTGAGTTCCGCCTTTAGAAATAGAATCCCAATCTACTTTTGCTTCGTTTATTTCTTCATAAAAACTAATTCTCGCATGAGTTATCCCTTTTATACCAGAATTCCATACAAGCGAGCCTGTATTAATGTCATAGGTCATACCGAAAAGCTCAGCTTCTTCTAATGAATTTAACGTTTTGTATTGATTTTCTTGACCCGCAACTCTCCATGTGACTTGGATAGGGTGAGTAGTATCTATTTTTGCCTTGAACAGTTCAGGAATTTTAGTTTCAAAAACGGAAGCAGATGAAACTATTCTAATAAGCTCGTTTTCAATATCAATCAATTCTTGAAGCGTATTTCCGTTCCTTACAAGTGGCTGAGAGTTAGAGTCATCAGTTGAAAGAACAGGCCCCCATTGATCTACTGACTTTTCAGGTAGGTTAACTCCTAAAAAGTACATAATTGAATTGGTTTCTGCAATAAAATCATCGATATAAGTTTGCATAGCAGTCGTTGTTGTGATACCCCTAGTGGGAACACCGTCTGCAATAAACAGAACAATATTTTGTCCGGATGTGGAAGTGTTTGCTTGTAAAATTCTCTTTGCCTCATTTAGTCCGACAGTGTAATTGGTATAAGTGTATCCTTGTGTCAACTTGAAAGAGGAGTCAAACTCAGTGGTTCCAAACTCTCTTG
>CAYJBU010000140.1:0-6655 GCA_964368155.1 uncultured Eubacteriales bacterium
TAGGCTTTAATTATAAACTATTATATCATATATGTCAATATAACTAGGTGGAAAATGCTTAAATTTAGAGGGTTAAGTTCTTCTTTTGTGGTAATGTTGAACAGTGGGGGAAAAGTGCTTATTATTGTGGTCTGCAAGCTTTAAATATGCAAAAGAAAAAAGGGTGAAACAAATGAAAAACCATTTGAATCACCCATAATATTTTTAGAAAATTGCGTTTTCGCCTTCTCTTTTTAGATATCTGCTAATTGAAATCAATCCACCAATCAAACCAAACATAATGCCTATTATACCATATGCCGAGAAAATATATATCGTATATGGTTCAATATCAAAAATCGAGATGAAAGGAACAATTGTATAAACTGCTTCGGTAACTCTGCCATATGAGAAATAGAGAATTGTAGAAGAAAGTGCTCCTGAAATCAAACCGATTAAAATACCTTCAACAATAAATGGAACACGAACAAATGCATTTGTAGCTCCAACTGACTTCATGATGTTAATCTCTACTCTTCTAGTAAACATAGTAACTTTAAGAGTGTTCGAAATAATAAACAATGCGACAATTGCAAGAACAGAGACAATTGCAATGCTTCCATATCCAATCAATTCATCTAAATCACTGAGTTTTTCAGCAACATCAGAGTAGTCTGTGATTTCATCTACTCCTTCAATTTGAGAAATCTGTGAAATAGTTTCATCGTATCTGCTTAAATCTCTAATCTTGATTTGGTAAGCGTCAGGTAAAATATCTTCAAAACCTTCAAATAGTATACCGTCCTCGCCCATGCTTTCCATCATAGAAAGTATGGCATCTTCACCTGCGATATAATCACAACTGAGAATGTTTTCATAGTTACGAATTTCGTCACCAATTTTTATTGCTGTGAGTTTTGGAGTTCCATCATTCAAGTAAACCGTGATGTTGTTTTCTTCTTCAATTGACTGCATGGTGTTATCCATGTTTAATGAAATTAAAACTGCAATTCCTGTAATTAAAAGGCATGACATCAAAACAGCTATAGAAGCAATGCTCATAGTTCTGTTCTTCCAAAGACTTTTAATTCCTTCTTTGAATAAGTAACCTATACTTCTCATGTGGTCCCCTCCTCTTCTTCTTCGTAATCATTGAATTCCTCGATCACGATTCCTTCTGAAGAGACTTCGCTTTTAGTTGTTAGTGAAGCGTTAGTTTCATTTTGTGTAGTAGAATCATCAGTGTTACCTGATTCGATTATTCCTGTAATCCACTCATCTTCAAAAACATTTACACTCATATAATCAATTGAATCAGTCGGGTCTTCATAATCTGAAACTAAAGAGCGTTGAATATTTTCAGTTTTAACATCATTACTTTCATTGGTTTTAGTAGCCTGACGTTCGGGTTGCTCTTTCACTCGTTGAGTTTGAGTGCTCTTTTGAGAAACTTCTCTGCGAACTTCTTTTGAGAGATTTTCTTCTCTTTCGTAAGCCATTTGTGCTTCTTGTCTACTAATGTTTTGGTTATTAACAGAAGCAGCGGTATCTGCTACTATTTCACCACTGTGAATTTGTATTATTCTTTTTTGGAAATGTTTGACCAAGGAATGTTCATGAGTAACCATTAAAATGGTTGTTCCTCTTCTGTTGATTTCACTTAGCAAATCAACAATCTCAAACGACAATGCAGGGTCTATGTTTCCCGTGGGCTCGTCTGCAATAATCAATGTAGGGTTATTAACAAGTGCTCTTGCAAGTCCAATACGTTGGCGCTCACCGCCTGATAACTCATTTGGTTTATGCTTTGCCTTGTGTTGTAAACCAACAAGGCTTAAAATGTAAGGAACCCTTTTCTTTATTGCTCTCCCTGATGCGCCGACAACTCTCATTGCAAAAGCAACATTGTCGTATACAGTCATGTGATCAATCAATCTGAAATCCTGAAAAACTATTCCCATTTTTCTGCGCATATAAGGAACTTTTCTTTTCCTGAGACGGGAAATATCGGTGCTATCTATGATAATTTGACCTTCGTTAGGTCTCTCTTCACACATTATCAGTTTTAAAAACGTGCTTTTTCCGGCACCGGAAGAACCAACTATAAAAACAAATTCACCTTTATCAATTGTTAAATTGATATTATGTAGTGCCTCTGTTCCATTGCTGTATACCTTCGATACATTGCGGAATTCAACCATAGAAACCTCCTTTTTTATTCATAATTTAGTAAATTGTGTGAGTTTTTTTTCATTCATTAAACCAAACAACACTATTAAATCATAACACAATATAATTGAAATGTCAAACCAACAAATGTTGATAAACTATAAACATTTTGTTTCAAATGGATAATAACCCGTTACTGGGTTCTTGTTTTGATAATCTACATATACAATTTTGCTTGAATTTTCAACTGGTACGGCTGCTCGTTTTACAGATTGTTTACGTCTTGTTAACACATTCTTGTCAAGAGTTTTTAATAGTGTACCCATTGAAAAACCTTTTAAACAAACAGGAAGATTTCCTGAACTGTTTGTCCTAATCCATTCAACTCTCATTATATCAAGCAATTCATCGGTGCTGATGTATTTTTGAAAATGCTCGAGCACGTAAGAGCATAAATCCTCAAGTTTTGTTCCATAGGTTAATTTATATTTGTTTCCGAACTCATAAAATAAATCAAATGCAGTAACATCATGTTTATATAGAATTGTTTCAATCAAATTCTTAAACCTACCACTGTTGTAAAGTCTCTCGAGTGCATCTTCAGTGAATTTTAGTTTTTGAACATCTTCTTGAGTGAGAAAATCGTTTTGGATTATTTCATAAGGAGCTTTGTTGTTAAAATTCCCGCAATTTTCTTTTTCGAGTGGGCTTCCGTGAAGAAGTTTTAAAAAACCTAGTTGAAGCATATGAGGTCTGATTTTAAACAATTCATTAAAGCTGTGCTTAAAACTTTGATAGTTTTCTCCAGGCAGTCCTGCAATCAAATCCATATGAATGTGAATATTATTGTTTTTAATCAATTTTTGCATGTTAGATAAAAGGATATCTGTGTTTGTCTTGCGATTAACAAGTTCAAGCGTTTTTTGGTTTAAGCTTTGAACACCTACTTCGATTTGGATTAATCCGACTGGTGCAGTTTTAAGAATATTAATCAAATCTTCGCTGATAATATCACCAGCCATTTCAAAATGAAAGCAAATTCCAGAGTAAACAGGGGTGTTTTCGATGATGAACTTTATTATTTCAATTGCCCTTTTTTCATTACAATTGAAAGTTCTGTCGATGAATTTTATTGTTTTGGCTCCGCTTATAGAAAGTGCTTCAATATCTTTTTTAACTCGGTCTAAAGAGAAGAATTTAATTTTGCATAATCTTCCTGAAAGGCAATAACTACATGAATAAGGGCAACCTCGCGAGGTTTCAATGTAAGCTATTCTCCCTTTTAATCTATCAAAATATTCTGAGGTATAAGGACTTATTGGTTCATTTTGGTTTGTGTGTGCTGGAGAAGAAAAATCTATAGAATTAACTCCGCTAATTCCAATTGGACTTAGATTGTTTTTTATTCGTTCTATGAAAAGTGGGAAGATTTCTTCACCCTCACCGCAAATCACGTAATCTACACAAGGCAGTTCGGCTAAAACGGAACTAGCGTTGTAACTGACTTCTGGACCTCCTAAAATAATAACAGCGTTTGGGTTTTGCTCTCGGACAAGGGGCAGGATTTCTTTTATGTATTCGATGTTCCAAATATAAGTAGAAAATCCGATTACTTTTGCGTTAGCTGAAGCTATTTCGCTTAATAAATTGTTTTGGCTAATTTTTACAGTGCTCTCGATAATTTCTATATCATGAATGGGATTTGATACGCTGGACTTTAAATACCATACTGAAAGTGAGGAATGAATATATTTAGTATTAATGCTGATTAAAAGTGTTTTCACATGAATGGTATCCCTTCGGTTTTTAATTGTTTTAAGATGATTTTACTATTATTTTCGTTTTGAGTCAAGAAATTTAAAAATCATCTTGTTTTTTATGAGCAGTTCTGTTAGAATAGCAATTAGTTTTTAGAAATTACAGAGGTGTATATGTCAAGTTTAAGAGAAAAATATGTCGGGAATAAGCAATTCTATCGGTCGGTAATAGTTCTTGTTATTCCGATTATCATTCAATTAGCAATTACGAATTTTGTCGGATTGCTAGATAATATAATGGTTGGTGGGCTTGGGACAGAATCAATTAGCGCAGTTGCAATAGTAAATCAGCTGATTTTTGTTTTCAACTTGACTATTTTCGGAGGTATTTCAGGTGCGTCGATTTTCGGTGCACAGTTTGCAGGTTCAGGTGATACTGAAGGGCTTAGACAATCATTCCGATTCAAGTTAATTTTTGGAATTGTTATGGGTGTTGTAGCTATTTTTGTATTTGTGTTTTTTGGGGAATTTTTGATTAAATCATTTATGCAATCAGAGGATGCTAATCAGAGTCAAATTGATTTATCATTAAGTGAAGGAGTAAAATACCTTTCAGTGATGATTTTTGGCTTAATCCCATTTGTATTAGTGCAATCTTATTCTGGTACGTTAAGAGAAGTGGGAGAGACAGTTGCTCCAATGACCTCTGGAATTATCGCTGTTTTTGTTAACTTGATTTTGAATTATCTATTGATTGCAGGTAATTTAGGTGCACCGAGTTTGGGAGTGGTGGGAGCTGCACTTGGTACTGTAATCTCACGTTATGTTGAATTAGCTTATATATTGATTATTACGCATAGAAATAAATTGAAATTCCAATTTGTGGTTGGCCTATATAAAAGTTTACATATAAGCCGTGATTTAGTGAAAAAAATTGCCATAACAGGTTTGCCTTTGATTGTAAACGAAACAATGTGGTCGATTGGTATGACAGTGATTAATCAAAGTTATTCAGTTAGAGGACTTGATGTAGTTGCTAGCGTGAATATTTCTGCAACAACGTTTAATCTTTGCAGAGTTATAATGTTTGGATTGGGTTCTGCTGTAAGCATTTTAGTGGGGCAGGCACTAGGGTCTGGTAACTCTGAAAAAGCAAAACAAACAAGCAATCAACTACTGTTTTTTGCACTTGCAACACATGTTGCTTTGGGGATTACACTGTTTTTTGTATCGCCTTATATGACTCTTTTTTATAATACAGGCGACAATGTAAGGGAAATGGCTGCTAGTATGATGAGAATTACTGCAATAGCAATGCCGCTTCAAGCAGTTACACACGTAATTTATTTCACATTGCGCTCAGGTGGGAAAACAATGGTTACTTTCTTGTTCGATTGTGTGTATACTTGGGTCATACCTGTTCCAATTTCGTTTATTCTTGCTAGATATACAGGAGTTCCGGTTATCTATATTTATGCAGTGGTTCAGTTCGTCGATGTTATAAAAGTATGTATAGGTTTTCCATTGTTGAAATCAGGATTTTGGGCAAAGAATATTATTGAAAAAGTTAAGTGATAATTAATACTTGCTGAACAACTTGAAAATGGCTTTTTAACGCAAAAGAAAGATATTTTAGCATATACAGGAAAAACCCCCTAATTCTAATGTTTGGAAATAAATTCCTTTTAGAACAAGGGGGCGTTTTTTATTCTTGTATTAATAGATTTTCAAAATCTTCATTAGGCATTGGCTTCGCATAGAAATAACCTTGAGCTACTTCGCATCCCGCCTCTTTTATGAAGTCGATTTGTTGCTGTGTTTCAACACCTTCACAAACGGTTATTAAATTTAGTGATTTAGACATATTGATAATTGTTCTTAAGACTAATTCTCTTTTATTAGATGAACCAACTTCGTCTATGAGGCTCTTATCAATTTTTATTACATCAAAGTTTAAATCAGATAGGAGTGCAAAAGAGGAGTAACCAGCTCCAAAATCGTCCATAGAAAGAGTGAAGCCTCGCTGATGCAGTTCATTAAATAGTTTTTTAAAGCTTTCAGCATTGCTAATCATAGATGTTTCTGTCATCTCAATCTCAACAAGCTGTCGAGGTACTTGATTAATATCTACGATTTCTGTTAACATGTCAGCGAAATTTTCGTCCGACATATGTAGACGTGAGAAATTGATAGAAATTGGAATTTGCGGATACCCAGACTGCTCAAATCTTTTGATAATCGAGCACACTTCTTTTAGCATATACTTATCTAACTCAAGAATAAAACCCTCTTGTTCAAAAATCGGAATAAACTCATTGGGGTAAATAAACTCTCCATTTGCCTGTTGCCACCGAACGAGTGCTTCTGCTCCGAATATTGAATTGTCACTTAGGTTGTATTTTGGTTGCAAATAAACTTTAAACTCTCTGTTAATCAATGCCTTATGCATTCTATCGCAGATAAAGGCAGTGCGAATTAATTGATTTTTTAGGTTGTCGTCGTAATCATAAATTCCCTCAAACATTTTGTTTTTACAAAAACTGTGGGTGAGAGCGATTGTATCAACAACATCATCAGCGTTTGTTTCACCAAGTGGAATTAAGTATCGACTATATCTAAACTTAAATTTTCTATTACAAATCTCTACGATTTTTTGGCTGATATCTTTTTCATATACATTCTTAATCATGTCTAGGTTTTTTAGTTTTTCTTTTTCACCAAACAGTAGGAATTCGTCAGCTCCAATACGA
>CAYJBU010000141.1:0-6650 GCA_964368155.1 uncultured Eubacteriales bacterium
GTTACCTTTCTTTCTCTAAGCGAAAAAAATGTGCCTTATTGACTAATTTACTATTAGATAATATAATAAAAATATCTATTACAGTATTTTATACTATAATAACAAAAATGTCAATTAAAACAAGGAGAAAACATAATGAAAAAATTAGTTGTAATAACAGGCGCAAGTTCGGGTTTTGGTAAGGCTTTAGCTTTAGAATTTAATAAATCAGGCTATCCACTTTTGCTTCTTGCAAGAAGGCTTGAAAAATTAGAAGAACTTAGGCTCGAAAATGCCCTATGCGAAAAAGTAGATGTTACAGATAAAGATGCCTTTAAAAAAGCAGTTAGAAAAGCTGAAGAAGTTTATGGCAAAACTGATTTAATCATAAATAATGCAGGAATAATGTTGCTTGGAAACCTTGAAAATCAAGACCCAAAAGAGTGGCAAGATATGTTAAATGTCAATGTCATGGGAGTTATGAATGGTATGCAGATTGTTATGAACGACATGAAAGAAAGGCAAAGTGGAACTATTATAAATATATCTTCTATCGCAGGTGTTAAACCTTTTGGAAATCATGCTGCATATTGTGCAAGCAAGTATGGTGTGGTTGGTCTATCGGAAGTTGCAAGAGGAGAACTTTCTCCATACAATGTTAGAGTTATGAGAATATGCCCGGGTGCAGTTTCAACCGAGCTTTTAAGTCATACAACAAGTGACGAAATTAAAAACGGTTATAACCAGTGGAAAGAATCGACTGGTGTTGGCGCCATTACAGT
Organism: uncultured Eubacteriales bacterium; assembly: GCA_964368155.1. Lineage (GTDB taxonomy): Bacteria > Bacillota > Clostridia > Oscillospirales > Acutalibacteraceae > SIG603. The sequence continues at coordinate 762 of CAYJBU010000141.1, forward strand.
AGAAGATGTTGCAAAAACTATAAAATTCGCTTACGAACTACCACAAGGTGTTAATTTAAGAGAAATCCAAATAGCTGATACGAAACAAGATGCTTAACTTGGAGGTAAGTATGCAGTACAGGAAACTTGGGCGAACTAACTTAGATGTAAGCATTATCGGTCTAGGTGGTGAATGGTTTAACAATAAATCACAAGAGCTTGTAAATGAAGTAATACACACCGCTGTGGATAAAGGAGTCAATTATATCGACATCTTTATGCCACAGCCCGAAGTGAGGACAGCTATTGGAAAAGCGCTTGTAGGTCGTAGAGATAAGATGTTTATTCAAGGTCATCTATGCACAGTTATGCAAAATGGACAGTATGAGCGAACTCGTGATATAGAAAAAACAAAAAGCTCATTTGTCGATTTGCTCGAACAGTTGAAAACCGACTATATAGACGTTGGAATGATACATTATGTAGATAGCTTTGAGGATTATGACATTGTTTTTTGTGGTGAAATCATTGAATATGCTAAATTATTAAAAGAAAACGGTATAATTAGGCATATTGGAGTGAGTTCACATAACCCACTTGTGGCACTTAAAATGGTTGAAAGTGGTTTAATAGATGTGCTGATGTTTAGCATTAACCCTGCATACGACCTTGAAGATGAAAATACTGATGTCATGGACTTAATTGAACACAAAAATCTTGATAAGCCAGAATGGGTTGTTAATGCAGCGAGACAAAAACTATATACTGCCTGTGAATCGCTCGGAGTTGGAATAACAGTTATGAAGGCTCTTGGTGCCGGTACATTGTTAAAGGCAGAAAGTTCACCTTTTGGAAAAGCAATGACAGTTTCGCAATGTTGTCACTATGCATTAAATCGTCCCGCAGTGACTTCTGTGCTTATAGGTTGCTCCAGCACAGATGAACTAAACGAGGCACTTTCTTACCTAAACAGCACAGACAAAGAAAAAGATTACACAAAAGTTTTAAGCGACACAGGAAAAATTAAAGCAACTGGCAAATGCATGTATTGCAACCACTGCTTGCCATGTCCTGCAAACATTGACATTGCAACAGTGACTAAATTCTTAGATATTGCAAGAGAAAACAGTGAAATTCCTCCGACGATACATTCTCATTATCATTCGTTAGAAGCAACTGCAAATGATTGTGTTATGTGTGGAAAATGCGAGAAAAATTGTCCGTTCAAGGTCAAAATTAGAGAGAATATGAAACAGGCAAAAGAAATATTTATTTAAAGTAAATTGTACCGACCTCCCACTCGTTAGTTTTTAGGCTAACTTTTGGGGGTCGGTACATCTGTAAGTGTTTTATTCTCTCTACTAGGAATTACATAGTATGAAATTCATTATAGTTAAAAGGCGTAGCCTTTACTTTTATATCTTGAGATTTGATTTTTGCTGGTTTGGGAGATGTATTGTTTTGGAATTGATTTTTAAACTCCCGAGGATGGTTCATACAACAGGAATCTGTAACATTTTTTTGAAAAAATTTATTTCAATCATTTAATTAAATTTTAATAAAGCCATGCTATAATAGAAACAGAACCTATCATAGGAGGAGCGAATATGAGAATTTTACTTGCAGAAGACGAGCGAGATATGAACAAAATCATCACAAAAAAGCTAGTGTCCGAGGGTTATGCTGTTGATAGTTGTTTTGATGGAGAAACAGCTTTTGATTATATAGATAGCACAGACTATGATGTGATAATACTTGACATTATGATGCCAAAGCGAGACGGGTTTTCAGTTCTCAAAACGATGAGAGCAAAAAGCATTGAAACACCCGTGATTTTTCTAACCGCAAGAGATGCTATATCTGACAAGGTTAAAGGACTTGATTTAGGCGCAAACGACTATCTTGTAAAGCCTTTCTCTTTTGAGGAGCTTATGGCTCGTATTCGAGTTATGACAAGGCTACAATCAGGCAACTCCACTAACATATTATCTGTCGCAGACTTAACTCTTGATATCAACTCACACACTGTAAAACGTGGTAATACTGTAATAAATCTGTCTGCCAAAGAGTATGCAATTCTTAAATATTTAATGTATAACTCATCTATCGTACTTTCTAGAGAGAAAATCGAAAATCATATTTGGAACTATGACTATGAGGGTGGAACAAATGTAGTGGATGTATATATAAGATATCTAAGAAAAAAAATCGACAACGACTATGAGGTAAAGCTCATACACACGGTTAGAGGTAGCGGTTATGTTCTCAGGGAGGATATATGAAAAAAGTATCTGCAAAAATTAGGCTCACCCTTTTCACAACTCTTCTAATGGTATTAATGGCAAGTGTATTAATTGCTTTGATGTTCTCGCTGAGCGATGGAATTGTATTGGCAAACAGCGTTACCTTGCTAACAGAAGTAGTAGATGATAATTCCGATGAACTTGAATTTGATGACGGAAAACTGGATACCGATGATGTAGATTTCTATAAAAAAGGTGTGTATACACTATTATATACACAAGATGGTGAACATATCGAGGGGGATTTTCCGGAAGACAGTATAGTGTCTCAGCAGTTTAAGGACAAAGAAACTACCGAGCACACGATTGACGGAACACTATATTATTTCTATGACAGGCTAGTTCCTGTCGAGGACTCACGCTCACTAGTGTGGATGCGAGGCATTCTAGTAGTTGACGAGCTTGCAAATGCAACAAACAGCATTATGCAAACTGCTCTAATCTCTTTGCCATTTTTTGTGCTTTTCGGAGCGATAGGGTGCTACTTTATCGCTAAAATCACATTTCGCCCCATAGACAAAATAATTCAAACAGCAGAAGAAATAAGCGAGAGTGAAAACCTTTCCTTGCGTATTGACTTACAAGGTGGAAGTCCGGAAATTCGTAAACTCTCTGATACATTTGATAAAATGTTTGAACGCTTAGAGGGTACATTTGAAGCCGAAAAACAATTCACTTCCGACGTTTCACATGAGCTTAGAACACCGACAGCAGTTATTTTAGCTCAGTGCGAGTATGCCATCGGAGAGAATATCACATTAGAAGATAAAGAAGAAGCTCTTGAAACCGTGCAAAGGCAAGCTTCAAAGATGTCAAACCTCATTTCAAACTTATTAAACCTTATACGCATGGACAGAGGAGTGCAAAACGCAGAACTTCAGCAGATAAATCTCAGCGACCTTGTGCGTGAAGTCTGCGAGGAACAAGAACTTATTTCCCCTACTGACTTAAAAATGACGTACTATGTTACACCTAATATCTGTGGAGCGTTTGATAAAACTATGATTATTCGATTGCTGGAGAACTTAATCAGCAATTCATTCCGTTACAGAAAAGAAAACGGAAACACCCAAGTAGCACTTACTTCCACTGATACAGATATTATTCTGTCTGTAAAAGATGATGGAATTGGCATTGCAAAAGATCAGCAAGAAAAGATTTGGCATAGATTTTATCAAGTCGACAACTCACGAACTGCTAATCAGCAAGGCAGTATGGGTTTAGGTCTGTCTATGGTTGCTCAAATCGCAAAGTTGCACAATGCAAATATTGAGCTGGATAGTGAGTTAGGCAGAGGTAGTTCGTTCATGGTGAAATTCCCCAAATAAAATAAATAGTTTTAATGATACTTTAATTTTTAGAGTTTAAACTTGTATCATAAAAGGAAAACGAACCAATTTACTAGGAGGTATTACCATGAAAACGAAAAGCACCTTAAAAAAAATCGGAATTATATCTTTTTCTATTCTTCTATCTGCAACTCTTGCAATCGGAGTTATGGCGCTTACAAGGCCTATTCCTTCAGTGGACAATGAAGCGCAATCACCCGAAAACACTGCTACTACTACAGCGACAAACATATCAGCGCAAATATTTGACAGTATCACCGAAAACTATATCGGTGAGGAAGAGGCAAAAGCCATCGCACTCGCTCATGCTAGACTAAACGAAGCCGATGTTTCGCATATGTTATGCAAACTTGATTATGACGATGGTATAGCAGAATATGAAGTAGAAATTTGGGACGGAAACACTGAATTCGACTATGAAATCAATGCTATAAGTGGCGAGATTATAGGCTATGACTACGATATGGAAAGCTATTATGAAAAACCGACTGTTTCCACAACGGACACAATCACCCAAACAGAGTATATCGGTGAAGAAGAGGCAAAAGCCATCGCACTCGCTCATGCTGGAGTAACAGAAAGCGAAGCTGGTAACATAAAATGTGAGTTTGACTATGATGACGGCTATGCTGAATACGAGGTGGAATGGGAAATAGGTAGAATGGAGTATGAGTATACAATCAGCGCTACTGATGGAGCTATCTGGGAACATGATGTTGAGTATGATGATTAAATGAAAATAGATAAAAATAATCAAAAAACGAAAACTAAATTTAGTGTATAGTAACTGTCTCGATAAAGGCAAAAATAACAAAATAATAAAACCTTCTCATTATAGGTGCACCAAAGTGAATGCGTTCGATATGGTGCACCTATTTAATGCCTGCTGAACAACTTGTTATTCAGTAGGTTTTATTTATATAGATTATCGCTAATTCACATCATTCAAGTATTAATCATATCATAGAAACAGATAGTTTATAGCAACTGTGTCTTTAACAAAACGGAGAAAAAATGTAAAAAATTAACACAGACATAACTAAATTCAGGAGGAATGAAATGGACATTAGTTTTTTTACACTTGGTATCGCTAACGAATTTAATCTATTTATACTAAAAAATCATACTCAGTCATATGTAGATAGCGAAGGGCGTGTTGCTGTAGGTGGTCACGCCACTTATAACTCATATGGTATTGGCTCACGCTTAACATCATCACAAACAAGATATGACCTCATAGTAGCCAAAGATATGAATATAGTATCAGGCTCAAATTTCCATGGAAACAGTGTAATCGGCACTGGTGGAAATGTAATAAACTATACCATGACAAATAATAACGGAGTTACTCCCCAGCCGCTAATTCATGATGTGATTGATTTCGAAACAGAGGGAGAAACTTTAAAGTGCCTGTCAAGGCAATGGTCAATACAATCCCCAAATGGCACGGTATCGCCACAGAATTGGGGTGGTTTATATCTAATAGGTAATGACCCTGAATTAAATATTTTCACCTTTAATGGTGCAAATATTGAAGATTCTGATTTAGCTTTAGATACTATTAACACTTTGGATTTACAAGTTCCCGACACTTCTACTGTTTTAATAAATGTAATTGGTTCGACCTTAGGATTTGGTTCATATTCTATTTTATGGAATAACAAAGCACCCAGTTCAGAGCAAAACTGTAAAATACTATGGAATATGCCTGATGCAAACATTCTAACTTCAAATGGAATTTCAATAAGGGGCAGTGTATTGGCTCCCTATGCAGATGCTAATTTGAATAATGGAAACATTGAAGGAACTTTGATATCACAAAGCCTTGAAGGAAGTATTGAAGCCCATAATTATTTATTCAATGGAACACTTCCCTCTGTTGAGTGTTCACAACAGTCAGGTGAAGTTGGTCAGTATGTTTGGTTGGATACTAATCAAAACGGTGTTCTTGACCCTGATGAACCCAAAATACCCGGAGTCAAAGTTACCTTGTATGATTACGCAACCAATCTTCCAAAAGACTATACTGCTACCACTGACATCACAGGAAACTATCTTATTGAAACAGTATATGCCGGGGAATATTATGCAGTGTTTGAAAACATCCCTACAGGCTACAAATTTAGCACAGTAGGCGATTTTGTAGACGAAATGGGTAGACAGACAAAACCTTTTTCCATTAGTGCTGGAGAAAAAATCTTAAGCGTTAACGCTCCTCTTAGCATTGTAGAGTGTATATGTCCCGAAGGCCCTCAAGG
>CAYJBU010000142.1:0-6629 GCA_964368155.1 uncultured Eubacteriales bacterium
CTTTATTCCCTCTTTCTCGATATCTCACGGCTTCCTTCAAAATGATATGAAGGTCTAAATCTGAATGTTTATTGTAGTTTCCTGTTACATAGCTTCCACATACTAATATGCCGATTATGTGATTTTTGTGCTCAAATTCGTCCAAAAATTTGTTAAGTTTAATTTTCCAATCCATAAAGATATTCCATTCCTTTCAGCAAGTTACAATTGCAGCTTGAAATGTGAAATTAATCACAAATCATTCTTCGTGTGACGGGTCTACATATAGTGTTTTTTGTTTAACGTAAATCACCATTCCCGGTTTCGACCCTTGTGGTTTTGAAACATACCTAACCTTTGTGTAATCAACAGGAACTGATTGAGAATTTTTCGCTTTGCTGTGTTTAGCCGCAATCACAGCTGCTTCAAAAATGGCTTTTTCGCTGGGTTCAACACCGTTTGTCTCAAGAATTACATGAGAGCCATGAATATTTTTTGTGTGAAACCAGAAATCGTTTCTGTTGGCATCTTTTAGCGTTAGTTTATCGTTTTGCTTGTTGTTCTTCCCTACCAAAACTCTATATCCCTCACTGGTAAACAGTTCCACAGGCTTCGAAACTGTCATTTTATTGCCTTTAGTATTCGCTTTTCTTTGTGCTTTTATATATCCACTTTCAGCTAACTCTGCCCTGATTTCATTCAAATCTTGTTCTGTTTCTGCTTCTGTCAGAGAATAGAAAAGGCTATCAATATAAACTAGTTCATCGTTTGCAATTTCAATTTGCTCGGCTAAAATAACTTGTGCAGTTTTTGCTTTTCGGTAATCCTTATAATATTTTTGAGCGTTCTGAGCTGGAGTTAACGCTGGGTCAAGCTTAATTTCCACCTCTGCCATGTTTTCATCATAGTAGTTTATAAGAGTAACTTTGTCTTCTCCCTTTGGAACAGCGTGCAAATTTCCGTTTATCAAGTCTGCAAAAATTCTTTTTTCTTCTTTTTTGTCAGAATTTTCAAGCTCAATTTTTTGGTTGTTAATTTTTCTTGCAATTCTCTCGTTTCTGTTTGCGAGAAGTCTCAAAATATCCGCACTTTTAACTTTCATTCTCTCAATTCGGTCTCTCTCGCTATAGTAATTTTCTAAAAGCGAAGAAAAACTATCAAACTTCTTCAGTTTTGCATAGTCTCCATACTGATTTATTTCTAAAAAAGAAAAATCTAACGGCTTGTCCGTCACAACTGTATAAGGCTCTCCGCTACAATTACTAACAGTCTCTTTGAGTGAAATTAACGAGTTAAAAAGCCTATTCTCTTGATATTCATTTAATTCCACAACGTCAGACCCTCTGCCGACAACGTGTTCAATTTCTCTTGCGACAATTGGAGAAATCCCCTGCAACACAGTCATCAGCGCTTTGTTTAAATGCATCGCCTTGTTCAAATTCTTAATTGTGTTGATTACATCTTTTGCGCTAACATCAAAAATGCAAAGTTTTTCTTGTGGAGGTGGAGGCTCATATCCAATGCCAGGAAACACTAATCTTTCAGTGCTTACATCTGCAGAAACTCTCTTTACAGCATCTATTATTCTATTATTTTCGTCGATTAAGATAACATTGCTGTGCTTGCCCATTATTTCACAGGCGAGAGTTAGTTTAACTTTGTCGCCCAGTTCATTTGTGCAATCAAAGTGAAAATACAAGGCTCTCTCAAGTTTATCTTGAGTTATTTCAATCAGTCTTCCACTTTGTAGTTTTTTTCTTAAAAGCATACAAAGCATCGGAGGTTGTTTTGGGTTTTCTAAATTAATTTTAGTAATGTGAATTCTTGCAGTGTCAGGACGTGCAGAAATCAAAAGCTTGAAAGTATCTTGGCGTGTTCTAATCTGCAAAACCAATTCATCTTTGCTTGGCTGATAGATTTTGTCCACTCTTCCATCTTTTAGTTTTTCTTCAAGCTCATATCTTATGTGGTGTAAAAAAGCACCGTCTAAAGCCATTTATTTTCTCCTCTTACAAATATCTAATAGGACCAATCTCATCAGCCGATGCAGAAATTTCTATATCATTTGTGTTTTCTTTTAAATATTTTTCCATATAAGGAATGTAAACAGATTCTGTTTCAAAATGCCCAAAGGCAAAAACAGCAAGATTTTTATGGGTCGCCTCAAGCCACTTGTCGTATTTAATTTCCCCTGTTACAAACGCGTCAATTTCACTTGAAATCGGTGTTATCTCATGACTTCCCGAGCCAGCACACATTGCAAGGGTTTTTATTTTTTTACTAAAAGATGAATATTGCAAGCTACAATTAGGAAAGCAATTCTTGATGTGATTTGCATAAGTTTCAACATCAGTCTCCTCTTTAAGTTCAAATTGAAAATATGTTTTTCCCTCTGGAATAAAAATTTCATCAATTCCCAATCTGTCTGCCAACGCACGATTAACACCCATTTTCGCACACAAATCTAAATTAGTATGGCAACAAATCGCTGCAATATCATTTTTAATCAGGCTATACAAAACCGAATTGCCATCTACTTTTTTTAATGGGTCAAAAATCACAGGGTGATGAGCAATAATCAAATTCACTCCCTTAGCGCTCGCCTCTTTTATTACAGGCTCAGTGATATCAAGACATAGAAGAATTTTACTTACTTCTTTTTTTCCACTTCCAACCAAAAGACCAACATTATCTCCACTCATAGCGCTATCAAAAGGTGCAACTTTGTCTATTAAATCATATATTTCATGTATTTTCATCTAAATAAACTCTCCTAATTTCAGATATTTTTTTAACCAAGTCTTCGCTTGGATTCCCTTTTAAACAGTTCTCTAAATCGTTTACTACTCTTTGAGCATATTCCTTTGCAAAAGTATCGTCAGGTTTTATTTTCCCCATGTAGTAACACGGATTTATCCAGGCCCCTTTTCGAACCAACATCACCGAATATACTTTGCCTTTGTCTAAAACAGTCTGCTCCTGCTTAATTTCAAAGCCTTGTTTGTGTAAGAATTCTCGTAATTTATTAACCTTGCTCATCGCTTGTAAAACCAAGGTTTTTGATTGTATATAGCTACATGACTTAATTATTTCTGAAATCAATTCACCGCCCATACCTGCAATTACAGCGCAATTAAAATCATTTTCCTGTAATTTTTCAAATCCATTTGAAAGAATTGTTTTAATCTTAACACCGTATTTTTCAGCATTGTTTTTTGCTGAATTTAAAGGCTCTGAATTTATATCACAAGCTAATGCGCTTTCTATTTTTTTAACTTTTAGCAAAAAAATCGGTAAATATCCGTGGTCAGTTCCTATGTCAGCTAAACTTGCGCCTTCTGGCACAAATTCTGCACAAAGTGCAAGCCTCGGGCTTAATTTTATATTCATTTTCATAAATATGGCTACTCTTTTCTTGGAAAAGCAGAATATTTAAAACATCAAATCGTTATTTCAATCAAATTTCTGTCATCCAATATTTTCTATCTAAACTTCTATATCTTATACACTCTAAAAGGTGTTCTGCTTCGGTTCTTTCACTGCCTTCAATGTCGGCGATTGTTCTGCTAACTTTCATAATTCTGTGGTAAGCCCTCGCTGATAAATCCAGTTTTTCAAAGGTTTTTTCTAATATTTTCTCTGCAGCTTCCGTAAGGTTAACAAACTCTTTAATCTTCTCCGCTGGGATATCTGCATTCGAATTAATCTTTGTCCCTTGAAAACGATTTTGTTGCAAGGCACGAGCATTATCCACCCTCTTTTTTATCTCAGCAGAGCTTTCGGCAACGCTGTCTGAAGTTATGTCCTCATAGCTTAGTGCAGGGACTTCTACATGCAAATCAATTCTATCAAGCAGAGGCCCTGATATCTTAGAAAGATATCTTCTAACCGAGGAGGTCGAGCAAATGCAATGTTTTGTAGCGTGTCCAAAAAAGCCGCATGGACAAGGATTCATTGCAGCAACCAACATAAAATTGCTTGGGAATGTTACAGTTCCCGACACTCGTGAAATAGTCACATTACCTTCTTCAATCGGTTGTCTTAGCACCTCAAGCGAACTCTTCGGGAACTCGGGAAATTCATCTAAAAAAAGCACTCCATTGTGAGATAGTGAAATCTCACCCGGTGTGGGAATTGTCCCTCCGCCCACCAAACCATTAGGCGAAATATTGTGATGAGGCGCTCTGAAAGGCCTTATTCTTATTAAAGAATGTTGCCTAGACAATTTTCCGGCAACAGAATGAATTTTGCTGGTTTCTATACTCTCTTCAAACGACATAGAAGGCAAAATAGACGGAATTCTTTTTGCAAGCATACTTTTACCCGAACCGGGAGGCCCAATAAACAAAATATTATGCGAGCCACCAGCTGCGATTTCCAGAGCTCTTTTAGCTTCTTCTTGTCCTTTAACATCTGCAAAATCATACAGCGCATTTTCATAAACATCGTTGCTTGGAACAGCTTTTTCTATTAATTTCATGCCTCTTAAATGTTCTAGCACCTCAAAAACACTGTTTGCAGGAAAAACATCAATTCCATTAACTACTGCTGCTTCAGGCGCATTTTCAGTAGGCAAAAAAATTGATTTAAACCCTTGTTCTTGCGCCTTAATTGTCATAGGCAAAACACCTTTTACAGGGCGCAAATTCCCAGCTAGTGATATTTCTCCAATAAAAATGCTGTCATCTGTCGGCTTTCTTAACTGATTGGTAACTTTTAAAAGCGCTATAAACAAGCACAAGTCATAAATAGGTCCTTCTTTTTTTCGGTGTGCAGGCGCAAGGTTCATAATTATTCTACTTACGGGAAACTCAAATCCGCAGTTTGAAATTGCAGAGCGAACACGGTCTCTTGATTCTTTGACTGCAGTGTCGGGCAGCCCAACAAGTTCAAAGGCAGGCATACCAGCTGAAATATCAGCTTCCACTTCAACCACAAAGGACTCCATTCCGTTTATCCCCATGCTAAAACATCTGTTTACCACCAAGAACACCTACTTTTCCTTATAATATAATGAATATATCTATTATACATTATTTCTAAACAAAAATCAATGTTTTGGAACATTTACATTGCTAAAAAAGCAAGATTATTTAACCTTGTGACACACGACCCTATATAAATGAATTTTAAGTCTTGAAAACTAAAATTCACTAAAAATATTTCACTTTGTAACTAGGAACAAACGCAAACCTGTTTATAGATGCAAAACACAGAAAAAGAGAAGATTTGAGCTTTTTGCTGAAAAAAATGCTTTCTCTTTGTTCATTCCACCATAAACTAACACAAATTAGGGTGAATATCCCTTTTTTTCACTTTCAAATTTAGATAAGTATACATAAATCAAAAAAAAGTAAATGTTTTTCTTATTTCGCTTGACTAGCAGTGTTTTATAGTGTATACTGATATTCAGCTAGGTGTTCGAGGTGTATTATGAACATAGATTTCAGCAAACTGAGTGATGCCCAACTTTGCGAGCATATTGATTGCCCGCAGGCATTTTTCGAGTTGGAATTTAGGTACCTTTGGCTGATTCGGTTAAAGGCAAAGGAACTTTTAAAAGGCAAGGCTTTTGATGTGGATGATTTTATTCAAGAAGGTCTTTTAGGACTTTATCATTGTGCAAAATCTTTTAAGCCGAGCAGAAACACTTCATTCAAAACTTACGCAGGGGTGTGTATACAAAATCGTATGCTTAATGAACTTAGGCGAAACTTGAAGCACAGTAAAGAGGAAACTGAGATTCCGTTGGACGAAATCGACTTTGCTTCACCATCACCTGAAAAAGAAGTTGAGCTACGCGAGGACTTTAAAGCTGTTTTAAATCAAATCCATTTATCCTTATCAGATTTTGAGCAAAAGGTATTGGCACTATATTTAAGCGGTTACAGAAGGTCGGAAATTCCATTACTATATGGTATTTCACTGAAAGCTTATGACAACGCTTTATCACGTTGTAAAATTAAGCTTCGAGCGCACAAAAGCATTTAGGGCTAACCGCCTTAAAATATATGCCCAAGATTCAGAAAGTCATTGGCAACAATGAACGGTGCAACTCCGTTTTAGGGCAAAAATATCTATTAACTCAAAAGAGAGAGGTACATCAAATGTTTGAAGACAAAAATCTCATCTGCAAAGAATGTGGCAACGATTTCGCATTCACTGCTGGCGAACAAGAATTCTACCAAGAAAAAGGCTTTGTGAACGAGCCGCAAAGATGCAAAGACTGCCGTACAAAACGCAAAACTTCTGCTAGAGAAAACCAAGAGCAATTCACAGCAGTTTGCGCTTCATGCGGAAGCGACGCAACAGTTCCTTTTAAACCACGTGAAGACCGTCCTGTATACTGCAGCGAGTGCTTTGCAAAGATGAGACAAGGATAATATAATATATTTATAATTGAACTCATGGAGTCCTCTTCCCTTTTCGGAAGAGGACTTTGTTTTTTTATTAATTTTATTGCTCCGCCAATTAAACTGTCTTTAGTTTCACTTTTAGGGTATAATAACTAATAATAAAACTTTAGAAACACTGAGAATATTTGACAAATAAGTTTTTTCTATGTTATAATGTTCTGAATATATGTAAATTTTAGAGGGACTGTCGCATTAAGACGTTCAGTGGTGAATATGAACAATGTTATGGTGTAG
>CAYJBU010000143.1:0-6598 GCA_964368155.1 uncultured Eubacteriales bacterium
TATTTTTCTTGTTATGGATGCTCTATTTAAAACACTATTTATTCTTTTTTTCATAATAACTCCCTAACTTTTTTAGTAAGTAATATTGCAACGTAAACCCTAAATCACAATTTCTTGTATAATTTAGGGTTTACATTTATCAATATAACATTTGTTGAGATTATATCATAGTATTAAGTATAAAGCAACAAACTACACTGTATGTTAAATCTTATTATATCGTCCAGCAAGCATCATCAAACAAAAGAGATATAGGAAATTGTCATAGTATCTTCTATCACCCTTTCTCAATTCTAACTCCCAGAATGCTTTTATCCAATAATCTGCATATTTTCCTTCTGCTGCTATTGACCCTGCGGCGTTAGTTGCGATAATCGCTGTCGGATGCATCGCTTCCAAATTTGCGATACTTCCATCAATCATATAGGAATAATACTTGCCAAATTCGGTTTTTTCTTTAAAGAAAACCTGAATATTGTTTGCTATTTTCTGTAAGTTTGCATTTTTTCCACACCACAATGTATCAAGTGCAATATTCATAATTACACGATATGAATCTGAATAGTACTGACCTTTTGGTTGAAGCATTCTCGGAGTACCATCATATTCTGCATATTCAGAGGCAAACCCTGTTACAGGGTGGCAGGCTTTAACTAAATATTCACGGCTTTTTTCAGCAGCAGTAAGCCAAAATTCTTTGTCACATGGATCTGCATACTCTGCGAACAATTCGTAAAAATGTGGCAAATGATAAGATGGGTCTGAAAAATCACAATTTGGAACAAATTTAATTAGATAATTGGATGGTTCCCACATAGGATGCCCTCCGTCAACTATTTCGTGTTGATGAACACAATGCCTTAAAATATCTTTGCCTTGCTCGCTGTAATTAAATATGCCTGTTCCGTCACCCCATTTTCTAGAAGCAAAGAACAAATCAAGAGCATAATATTCTTCTCCGTCAGGAGCAGGGCCTTCTGAGTTTTTTGTGCCATTTGGTTGAACAGACCATGCAAAATATCCCTGATTTGGTCCTTCTTCTTGCCACATATATGTCTTGGAAAACTTCCAAAGTCTATCAAACAAATCCTTGTTATCCATTTGAACTGCTATCATCATTCCATAGCTCATTCCCTCGGTTCTCACGTCTATGTTTCCGGTGTCAAGCATATATCCCATATCGTCGCCAACTTCAAAATAGAACTTTTCTTTTGGGTCAAAAAATATGGTTTCATAACTTTTTTTAATCTTTTGATCTACTTCGTCTTGTGAAACACCTATTTTATTAAAATAATTCATAAATATGACCATCCTTTTTTAGATTATCCGCAATGTTTTGCATAAGCAAAATTAAAATCGTAAGATTTGAAAGCGCAAAACATTGCCGTATGAAATCTTTGGCTTCTTACTTTACCCTTTCACAGCACCCAAGGTTACGCCTTTAGCAAAATATTTTTGCAAAAATGGGTATACTACCAAAATCGGTACAGACGCAACTATTGTAACAGCTGCTCTTATTGATGCGGGAGTTACACTAGCCGCAGAAGTATTATTATCAGTATAAATCGGATCTCTACTTCCAGTGTTCATAGCAGAAGAAAGCATTTTCATCATTTCATATTGAAGTGTAGTTAGTTCTTCTTCGCTTGAAGCGTATAAGAAAGTATCAAACCATGAGTTCCAAGCTCCAACAGCACACCAAAGCGCAACGGTTGCCAAAACAGGTTTTGAACACGGGATAATTATTTGAATAAAAATTCTAAAATACCCTGCTCCGTCTACAGTTGCGGCTTCGCTTAAACTCTCGGGTAATTGTTGTATAAAGGATTTAATAACTATTATATTATATACGCTGATTAATCCGGGAAGAATGTAAACAAAGAAATTGTTGAGCAACCCTAAATCCCTAATCAAAAAGTACGATGGAATTAACCCTGCGCTTACATACATAGTAATCATGAAATATCTTGTTACAAATTTTCTATAAATAAACTCTTGTCTTGATATTACAAATGCTATCATCGCAGAGATAAAGACTCCTAAAACAGTTGAAAGAACAGTTCTTAAAACCGAATTAATGGTTGCAGTTACTAGTAATTCATTACTAAAAACCACTTCATAATTATATGTAGAAAAAACTCTCGGAAAAAATGTTATTCCACCTTTAAGTGTGTCCTGTGCATCATTAAATGAAACAGCAATTGTATTCCAAAATGGATAAAGCATTACTAAAAAAACAATAAGCATAAAAGCTGTATTGAGCGTATGGAAAATTATCGATTCCAAATCAAAACTTTTTTTCTTCATTTTAAATCCCCCTAAAAAATTCCGTCTTCACCAAGTTTCTTACTAACAAAACTCGCTGAAGCAATCATTATTATAGAAACTATAGATTTAAATATACCCGCTGCAGTTGCAAGTGAGTAGTTACCAATGCTAATACCATAGTTTAGAACGAAAATGTCGATAGTTTGAGCAACGTCTTGCACCAATCCTTTTCCTAGCAAGTATTGTACTTCAAATCCTGCATTAAGAATCCAGCCTAAGTTCATTATCATAATTACGACTATAGTAGAACGTATTCCGGGCAGAGTAACATGAAACATTTTTTTGTATCTGTTTGCTCCGTCTATAGAAGCGGCTTCATACAATGATGGATCTATACCGGCGATTGCCGCAATATATATAATTGAATTCCAACCCATTTCTTTCCACACGTTTGAAAAGCCGACTATCCACCAAAAATAATCTCTTTCTCCAAGCCATAATATAGGTTCTTCTATCAAGCCTAAACCCATAAGAAGATTATTTAGAACTCCGTCAGACGAACTTAAAATGTTTTGGATTAACGAACATACTATTACCCAGCTTAAAAAATGGGGTAAGTACGAAACAGTTTGTGTTATTTTTTTAAATCTCATCATTCTTACTTCGTTTATCAACAAGGCAAATCCTATGGAGAACACAAGTCCTAAAACTAAATTTATTGTTGACATAGCAAGAGTATTTCTTACCGATTCCCAAAATTCACTGTCTTGAAGAAGAAATGTAAAATGGTCAAATCCCACAAAGTCAGATCCCATATACCCTTTTGCAGGCTTGAAGTTTTGGAATGCCATTATCCACCCTGTAAGAGGATAGTATGAAAAAACAAATGTGAAAACCATGCAAGGAATAATCATAATAAATAACGATTTTTGCGTTATAAGTGCTTTTGCTAATTTAGATTTTGACTTCAAATCGGTCACGCCCCTTATATAATTTAAGGCGAGAGAGAAATATTCTCTCCCACCTCTGTAAAAATTTTACTCTGCCATAATTTCATCGATTATTCTTTGAACTTCATTTAAGTAATTCTCAGGATTTGCAGCTTCAAACTCTGCTAGGTATTCATTCCAGACAGCATCATACTCATCAGGTTCTGCTGTGATAAGTCTTGGGTAGTATAGTCTTTGAATAGATTCGATTTTTTGTTCTGCTACTTTTGCAGGAGTACCATCTTCAATAGTTTTTGACCAAATTGGATAATAATCAGGTCTCACAGCGGGCTCTGCTAACAATTCTGCCTCATAGTCTATATCAAGAGCATCTAAAAATCCTACATCATACTCTGATAGTGTAGTTAATCTGTTTGCAACTGAATCGCCTGGGCTAGAAGGTGTTCCATCGTCATATAAACCTTGAATTTTAGGTGAGTAGTTCCATAAAACATGACCCGTTAAATTGCGTTGTTGTTCTGCATTTTCATTAATTGCTCTGCGTTCATCGGTTAGTATTCTGTCAATACCATCGTCAGCGAGTGTATAATCAACGCCTTCAATACCCCATGATAAGTATGATTGTACATCTTCTTGAATTAACCAATCATAGAAAGCTAAAAGTCTTTCAGGATTTTCACAATCAATGGATATACCTATACCATTGTTGCCCGCAATTGATGTAGATGCATCAAGATAGCTTTCTGTATATCCTTCCGCTGCAACAGGGACACACACATATGTCCTTGAGTCATCTCCTGATGCTTGAAGAACAGAAGTGGCTGAACCGAAGTTCCAAGCTTGATCAAACATACCAAGTACAGCTCCTGTAGAAAGTCTTGCTATATATTGGTCATAACTTTGAACAAATGTTTCTCCTTCAATAGTGCCTTTATGATATTCTTCATTAAGTTTTTTGTACCAGTCATAGGCTTCATCTGAAATTTGATAGAAAGAAGCTTCATGTGTATCTGGGTCAACATAAACTCCACCTTCATTTCCTGCACCCATTAATTGAAGAGGAACATTTCTTAAACAGAAATCTCTCCATCCATCTGAAAGAACTTCAAAACCTATAGTTTTCACACCATTAATCTCTGGGTATGCTTCTTGATATTCATTAATCATATCAAAATATTCGTCGGGAGTGGTTGGAATTTGATAGTCATGATATTCTATTACTGCTTTTTGCATATAGAACCCGACACCGCCGTTTGTAAAAGTAGGTCCAGGGTTATGACTTGTTCCGTAAATTTCTAATATGTAAGTGTTTCCGTCCGGAGCTTTCATAGCCTCTTCATAAGGAGCGTAATGGTCTGCTAAATTCGGGTAATTTGGAATTTCATCTTGAAGTGGCATAAGTGCACCTGCACTTATAAATGTTTCAGCTTCTGCGAACATCGCATCCGGATATTCTCCACCTGCAACCATAACACCAACTTTTTGAGCTAAATCGCCAACTAGAAATTCCCAGTCAATGGTAACACCTGTAAGCTCTGTTATTTTTTGAATTACAGGGTTATCGGAAGACGGTGCTTCATTTGGGTCTCTGATAAAAATATCAAAAGTTATTGGGTTATCTGCATCTGCCATATAGGTAAGGCCTGTTTCCTCGTCTATTTTGGGCTCGTCAGGAGTGTCGCTTCCATTGTCGTTAACGCTTGTGTCATTGGCACTTTGAGAAGTTTCGCCGGGCTCTGTAGTGCACCCTACTGCCGAAATCAGCATTGAAGATGCAATTAATAAAGTTAAAATTCTTTTCATGAGTTTTCCTCCTAATTATTTAAGCTAATTTAACAAATCAGCCTTGATTTGTACATATTATACTACAATTTTGATTTATTATCATTCCATAAATTACATTTTTTATACCAAAAATAATACTTTTTTAGATATAGTACATATTATTTAAAGCAATCATGTTATATTACTGATATAATTACACATGAATAAGGAATTACCTATATTCTTGAAGATTTCTATGCAAAACTTCAACTTTTCGCACAGCAGGATTCTATCTAAGTTATATAATAGTAGAATTTATTATTCTTGTACAATACAACTACCCTGTTAGATTAAAACATTTTAGATGTAAATGTTTTAATCTAACAGGGTAGTTGTATTGTACAAATCCTTTGTTTCAGCCTCTCTCGCTCCATCAACCTTTGCAACTTCATACATTTTAGGGTCAACAGCCGTGATTCTGCTATGTATATTATTGAGTTCCAACCAACATTTTTCCAAATGTTTGAAATTACTATAATCCCCCAGAAATAGTCGGGGTCTCCCATCTAAATCACTCACTCATTAATGAAACCTAACGCCATTAACAATTGGTTAAACGCGCCGTCTGAAGCAAGAATGTTCACAGCCTTGTTTGTTATGATAACCCATGAAACAAAGTTCGGAAGATAAATTGTAGTTTAAAAGTTCTTTTTTCTCTGTGAAATATCGTAATATATATTAAAAGTTTGAACATATATAATTAAAAGCTATATACACTAAAACAAATATCAAAAAAATATCTAATAAATATATTTGTTTATTTTTGTGCAATTAAAGTAACAACATTATCTTTCCATAGCTTTCTCACTCTCTTCATAAAATGAATTTTACTTATATTGTAAAATTAGAAATTCTAGTATTTTAAGACTGATTACTAGTTTGAATGCCAAATAAGCAGCACGTTCAGTTTTACCATACTGCTTTTTTGGCAATTTTATGTAAAAAAGTGATGCATACTTTCCTACATAAAATCATTTTCCATCTATATTTCACCTGTTTTTGAAACTAACCTATATTCATATTAACCTTTAGTAATATTAGCATGCATGCAATTGTTAAATTTACCTATTCTTCCAACATCGACTAATGCTTGCTTTGCACTAAACCCTAATAATTTAATGCCTTTGTCTACAGTTTTTTTATATATAACCTCCATATCATTGTACTCAGGTTGAGACATATTAATTCCGTAGAGTTTATCCGCCTTTGAAAGAACACTTATATAGTGGTCACCTTTTCCGCAAAAATGAACCACACCACCATCATAATAATTAAGCAGCTCGTTGTCATAAGGAAATGCAAATTCATTGTAAAATTCAGTCGATAAATTCATAGCGCTGTCATTTCTTATCATTATTTTACCTTTATGCATTAAATTCCCCCAGTGCGAATTTAGGTCTGAATTAGTCGGATAAAGGTCAAACCACTTATCCATAAACAAAATGTAAGTTTTATTAACAAGCTTAAGCATATTGTGTACCATATCGGGTTCGTCGTACATGCAGTAAAACATCTCACTACCCCATAAAAGTTCACAAACATCAAGTGGACCTTGA
>CAYJBU010000144.1:0-6574 GCA_964368155.1 uncultured Eubacteriales bacterium
CACTGTGTCCGTTTCTTACTCTTTTGAAAGTTTCGGGTAGTCTTCCCGTGTTTTGAAAATTACTTTCGCTAGAGAAAAATCCGCCTTGCAACTCCTTTGGTATGTCAGTGTCAATCGGCATTTCTACTAAATGCGATTTTAACAAGTAATCATAATTTTTTCTATTTTAGCAATTCTTTGCGCACAAGAAGTGATTTCATCTAATCCGTTTAAATAAGGATGTTCATATGTTCCGTTAAAAGAGGTTTGGGTACAAAGAACTATCATAACCGAACTAGCTTTTTTGACACTTATTTTGTTGAACTCGTAAAAACAAACTCCATCTTGCGTGGTGATGTCTGCCATGGCAGTGAAACGCATACCCTTTTTGCTGTCGTCATCTTCATATGTCACGATATTTTCGGTTTTAGCAGAGTAAATTGGTTCAACATTTGAAGGAGCAAGACCTTTTAACACGAGTTTTTTACCGTCGACATAAGACTCACCTTTTAACTGAGTAGTCAAACTAATTTTTAAGTTTAAACTCTCGGGGGTGTCTGAAGTAAATTTGACAACTAAGCATTTTTGGGGATATGAAACAAAACATTCTCTTTTGTACCTAATGTCGTTATAGTTATACTCAACAGTTGCAACGGCTTGTTCTAAAGAGAGATAACGCTTGTAGTCGCTGACATGGACGTGTCCTGTGTCAATCCACAAATCTCCCAGAGGTAAATAACCCTCGGTGTAGTCTGACTCGAGTTTTTCTTCGATTATATCTTGGACTTCGTTGTATCTGCCTTGAAGAGTTAAATCAACAGCTTGTTTGTAATATATTGCACCGTTAGGGGGGTTGTGGTTTGCGGGAAATCCCGACCAAAGAGTGTCATCGTTAAGAGAGATTTGTTCGTGATAAGGTGCTCCGTATACCATGCCACCAATGTTTCCGTTGCCAATTGGCAAGGCTTCTTCCCACATTTGTGCGGGTTTATCAAAATATATCAAATTGCCTACCTCCAATATTGTTTTTGGAAAACAGTTTTATTTCCCCCAAGGACCAATTCCATTTAATGCCTTATCTACTGTTACTACTCTATGAATGAAAGGAGCGCCATTGTCGAAGTTTCCGTCACATTCTTTTAGTAGAAGTTGAGCAAGTTCTCTGAGCTTTTCAGGATACTTGTCCGCTAAATTGTTTTTTTCTGCATAATCTTCATCAACTTTATATAGTTCAAATCGTTTAACTTCTGCTAAATACCTGATTTTCCAACCATCTCTCATAGTTAGTCCTGGGCCTCTGTGGCTTGCATATACAATGTAATCGTGCTCGCAAGATTCATCACCATTTAACTCTTTGTAGTAAGATGTTCCGTCTTTTCCCAAAGGCATTTCAGAACCGACCAGTTCAGCTAAAGTCGGCATTAAGTCATAGTTGGAAACCAATTTTTCGCTTATTGCACCCTTTGGTGTCTTGCCAAATTGGCAAGCGATTAGAGGTACTCGAACACCGCCCTCTGAATTGGAACGTTTTCTTCCTTTTAATCCGCTGTTCCCGTTAAAAATATCGTTTGCAGTCTCTGTTGTGAAGTGAGTGTCTATATCATCAAATGGTTTTCCTGTTAAAACACAATTTTTAGAACTGCCTCGACCATCTTCGGCATAATAAAGTTCGTGTCCATTGTCTGCGCTGAACATCAGCAAAGTGTTTTCTAGTAAATCATATTTTTTCAAAGTATTAATAATTATCCCAACAGTATCATCTAGTCTTAATACCATTGAAGCGTACTCTTTTTCAAATTCGCTGAGTTCAGTGCAATTTGTAACACCCTCGTGTATTTCAGGAACTGCAATAGGTCCATGTGGAAGTTGAGAGGGGTGATACAAGAAGAAAGGTTCGTTTTTGTGTTTGGAAATAAACTCTACTATTTTATCGTTGAATAAGTCTTGACTGTATTGATTTTTTCCTGTCATATCATGGCGAAGTTTGCGATTTTCCTCGCTATTACTGTGTGGTGTTACACCGCAATTCATATGTGTGTTTCCGTCTATATCCACAACTTTTCCGTCTTCAAACATAAAAGGAGGATAAAAACCGTGGCATTGTTGGTGGTCATAATATCCATAGTGATAGTCCCAACCATGTTTTCTTATGTCTGCGTCAGAGGTTGCAAATCCCCATTCGAGTTTTCCAATTTGCCCCGTGAAATATCCACCTTTTTTAACAACATGGGGTAAAAATTCAGTGTTTGGAATGTCGTTAAATCCTGTGTTATTTATGAGTTCTGATATTTCCTCATAGCTCATTGAAACACCCATTTTTTCATAAATTCCACCGCTTGTAAAAGTCCAGCGGCCAGCGTGACAATCGTGAATTCCACTTAGTAAACTTGCTCTGGAAGGAGCACAAAACGCACAACCATAAGCCCTGTTGAATGTAACTCCATTTTCTGCTAGAGCGTCAATGTTTGGTGTGTTAAAATGCTTTTGGCCATAACAACTGAGCATGCCTCTGCCTAAGTCGTCACCGTAAATGTAGATAATGTTTGGTTTTCTATCCATTGTTAATCTCCTTTATTAAACAATTTCTATGCATCGCTTTCGCTTGGTATCAAGATATAGACATACTTTCTAAGGGTTTTTTCTTTTGGAAAATAATGGCATATGTATTCTTGGTACTGACAACCTTTTTTATTTTAACATAAAATAAGAGGAAATACAAATTATAAACGCTGTATAATCTAATTTCCTCTCCTTTGTATAAAACATATTTATTATTGCTTGACTGGCGGAACAATATATTGCTTTTTAGCTTGCTTGGAAAAAACCAAATTGCTATTTTAACCTTTAATCGCGCCTAGCATAACACCTTTAACAAAAAAATTTTGTAAGAAAGGATACACCATGAGAACTGGAACGATAGCCACTATGATTGTTGAATATTTAATAACCTCGCTCAGATCCGCTATCATGTTTGGATTGTCTATAACTGTTTCATCAATCTGACTTTGCAAAAGTGTTTCTCGCAGGAAAAGTTGAAGAGGGAATAACTCTCTATCACGAAGATAGATTGTGGCTTTCAACCAACTGTTCCAATGAGATACGCCGTAATACAAACCAATAACTGCCAAAGTTGGTTTTGAAAGAGGAAGTATAATTTTGTGCAAAATAGTAAAGTCGTTTGCCCCATCAATTCTTGCAGACTCTAGTAAGCTGTCAGGTACTGCCATAAATCCTGTTCTCATAATCAATAAATTTGTAGCGACAATTGCCCCAGGGATAAGTTGTGAACTGTCTTTAATTGCAGAATTTGAAAGCAGAACAATTTTTTTCCATCCGACATTCATAATTCTGCCTATTCTCAAGATAAAAAGAGTCACTATCGTTGGCGCTATTCCTGGCAAAGTTACACAGAAAACTTGTTGAAATCTGTTTGCTCCGTCAATTGATGTAGCTTGGAATTCGTCATAATTATCAAGAGGTTCTGTTCCTAAAATAAATCTTGCAGTCATTTCAGGTACGTATGTGTTAATGTCTTGCATGATTTTTGAAAACTCATCGTTTTCGTCAAGTGTCATTGAGAGGGTTTGTGGCATCATATAGTCTTGGTCTGCTTTGCCCCATTCGTCCCAACCAATTTCGTTTCTCGGGTCTGTGTATTGTAATTTTTGTGAATATTCTTCCCAAACTGTTTGAATATCTCTGAGCAACAAGTGTCTGTTACCGTCAGGAGTTAAAGTGCTCTCTGCGTATTGTGGGTTTCCGTCTTCGTCAAGATAATATGTGTCTTCGTAACGGTCGTCGCCCATAACACCAAAGATGATTTCGTGTGAACCCTCGGGGCTGTATAGCCAATCTATCCATTTTACAATTAATTCGGGGTCTTCAGCAGCTGTTGTTATGTATTCGGGAGCTTGAATGAATACGAATGAACCTTGACGTATATGAAGTTCGTCGCCTTCGTTTACAACAGGGAATGCTAGGGGAGATTGCTGTGAATATGCTAATAAATAAATGTAATGGTAAAAAAGTAAGAGACGTGAAACTCGAAACTGTTTTAATCGAAAGGGATTCAACTGCTCTTTTGTAAGTGAGGAAGTTTGAAAATAAATTTTCAAACGGCAAGTTTTGTGCTTTCAAATCTTACGATTTGAATTTTGCAAAATGCGAGTTTGCTCGCTATGCAAAACCATCCAAAACATTGCAACAAACAAAAAAAGGATGGTCATAAATATGAAGAGACCTAACATATTACTAATTGTACAAGACCATCAATTGTTCCATGGACACGAAAATCAAATTAAACGGCCTTGTTTTAATAAGTTCAAACAAGAGAGCACGAGTTTTTCAAACGCTTATTCTGTATGCCCGTTGTGCGGTCCTGCAAGAAGAACGATTTTAACAGGACTGTATCCGCACAATCACAAAGAAATTCACTGTGCAATGAATCACCCTTACGATAAAGATATCTATCACGATATACTCGCAAAAAGCGGTTATGAGAATTTTTACTATGGTAAATGGCACGCAGGGGAAGGTAGTTCAAGAGAACACAATTGTAACTCCTATGCAATAGGGGGAAACGCATACGGAAACCCTTATCTGTCAGTGGATTATGCCGAATACATAAGGAAAAGAAATCTACCGTACCCTAAAGTTAAAATCTCTCACAATTTTTGTGAACCAGAAAGATATTCAAACGTGTCACGAGGAGATGAGTACTTGCAGGATAAATCTGCATGCAATGAAGATACACTAAATCCACAGGCGAATATTTCGGAAACAATGTTAAAGACGATTACACAAAAAAATTCCCATGGGACTATGCAGACATAGCATATGCAAGTTCAAAAGATGGAGTAAATTGGAAAGAAGAAGGCGTTGCAGTCCCAAGAGGGAAAGAAGGAGAATACGACGAAAGGACTGTGTGCACTCCAGATATATTATCACACAAGGGGAAATATTACCTAGTGTATCAGGCTCAACTACAAAGTGAATTCTACAGAAATGGAGCTGAGTTTGTTGCGATGGCAATAGCAGACAATCCTAAAGGCCCTTTTATTAAAACAGGTAAAAAATTAGTGGACAGAACTCCCGATGGTAAATGGTTTCGGACTGATGGCGATAACTATAACAGCAAAGAGTTTAAGAGGCCAAACCACGACCCTAGCTTAAATTCAAAAGTGTGGTTTTTGTTTTATCTTGAACGCATTAATCCTTTGTCGCCAAATTCCTTATATGATGCCACCCATTTGCTTATATCTCTCGTTGACGCTATTGCGTGCTTTTTTGATAAGTAGTCGTATCCGCCTTCATTGGATAAATACTCTTTTACCACTTTCAATTTAAATTCATAACTATATTTCGACATGAAAATACCGACCTCCCTATCGTTAGATTTTTAGGTCTAACTTTTGGGGGTCGGTACATCTTACTTGTTCTTTTAATCTCGTTTTTCTTAAGTTAGTGGTATTTAGGGGAAGCCCTCCCCTAAAACGGATACCTACAATAGTTTGTTTTGATGAAAATAATCGTAAATGTGACAACACATCAAGAATTCAAAGCAACAAAATTCTGCGAGAGAAATTCTATAAGTGCTGATTAGTTTTCTTTCTTAAAATATGGAATAGGATCTATTTTGTGCTTTGCAATTTTGTGAAGTCTATCGATTTTCTCTTTTGCTTCAGAATCTACTTTTTCTCCTGTTGCAACTCTGTAAACTTGTTCATAAGTAACCCCAAGTTTTTCCTCGTCTGTAGATCCGCTCAGCCCGTCTGATGGAGCTTTGTGAATGATATTTGGGAAATAACCCAGTTCGTCGCCTACTTGCAAGACTTCGTGAACCCACAAGTCTTTTAGCAAATTCACATCATGGCCACCATCGCCCCACTTTGTGAAATAGCCGACATAACACTCAGATGCATTTCCTGTTCCGACCACGCAAGCTTTTGCTCCGTCTCTTTCAGAAAGCGTCTGAGCTACGCTGTATAGAATATTCATTCTAAGTCGTGGAGCACTGTTAATTTTTGTTCCACCAGACAATTCGCCTATTTGGCTTTCAACTTCTTGTAACAGAGAGTCGTATGCTTTTTGTAAATTTATAGTAAAATTCTTTATTCCGAGTTCTTCAACTACTTGAATTGAATCAGAAATGTCGCTTTGCACTCCGTTTGGCATCAGCACTCCAACAACATTTTCTTTTCCAATTGCATGTGCTAAAACAGCGGCTACTACTGCGCTGTCTTTCCCTCCTGAAATGCCGACAACAGCAGTTTTCAGTCCGTTTTGGGTGAACCAATTTTTCGTCCATTCAATAAGTTTTTCAGATAATCTCATAGAAACCTCCAGTTTTCTTTTTCATTTCATAACACAGATTTGTGTTCGGCTGTACGGTAGTATTATATCCTATTTTAGAAAAAAACGCAATACTATTTAGCGAACTAGCTATTGTATTTGAGTTAACTTTATAGTATAATTTAAAGGTGGGTTGTTGCATTAAGGGATTTTCTCGTCAAATTGCATAAACTGAATTAGATGTTTTAGCCTTGCGGGTGTCCGAAAAAAATACGTTAAAAACACAGGGACACCCGCAAGGCTA
>CAYJBU010000145.1:0-6572 GCA_964368155.1 uncultured Eubacteriales bacterium
CCTGACAAAGTCATAGTCGCTTCTGTCGTCCAAGAAGTTCCATCAAAGCTATGAAGTTTAATTCCCGAATCACCTGTCAATAGGTATATTTTATTTGCATATGAGATTACATCGAATGAATTTGAATTAAACTTAGTACTTGTTATAGCTGTAAAGCCCGAGCCTGTATATTCATACATTTTAATATCATTTCCGCCAAGCCTATTAAACACATAAATTTTTCCGTTATTTAATACTATGCCAGGCCTTCCAGATTCTTCGCTATAAACCCCTAGCACTTCTACGCTTCCGTTTGTGATTTTAGCGAGATTTTGTTGTGACGACATTCCACCGCTTGTGTAGGCGATATACATGTTCTCATCATCAACACTTATCGCATATGCAGACTGGTCACCTGCGTTTTGCACTGTTGTATAATTCTCAAAAGAGTTCGATGGCGAATTGAATTTTAATATTACTACATCATTTGTATCTCCATAATTTACATAACTTGCATATAGCTCGTTTTTAAACAAGAACAAATCAGACTCTGCCACAGATGAGGAATTGCCTGCATTAAATTCGGTAAGTTTTGTATAAGTATCTCCATTTTGTTTATGCAAAATTAACTTGTTGTCTCTTGCTTCAAGCAGATAAATCGCACCGTCGCTTCCAAGCACAGAATCAAGAGTTTTTGTAGTAGGGCTATTATCTACAAAACCTGCATCATTCCATAAATCAAAACTGCCAGCCTCGGGAATGGTAACATCGAAAGTCATGGTTTCTCCACCCGATGCAGAAACATTGCTTATGACTATTCCAGAGTTTGAGCCGTCTTGGAAGGTAAGCGCTCCATCTGTTAGCCCGTGTGATAAATCAGATGAGCCTATAGTATTTCTTCCGCTTTGTGAAGATAATGCAGCAAGCGAAGCCGCCTCTACTCCTTCAGGATTTTCTAAACTTTGATCTCTAAATATATAAACCGCAGGCACGTCACCTTTATTTGATAGATTTGGGATAGATGTATCAATTCTATATACGATGATTCCTTCGCTACCAATTTTGGAATCGAGTTCGTTTTTTAACGAGTCGCCCTGTTTACGATACTCTACAACAAAGAATTCATAGCTATTAAGGGGCGATTTAATTATATAGGCTTGATTTCCGTCTACATTGCTTTGGAGATCCAGTGTGATACCTGCCCGACTTTCAGTGATTTCGTCAATAGTAAGCCAACCCGAAATAGCTGCGCGCATATAGGCAAGCGGATACTGCATATATCTGTCAGCAATTGACATTATATCAAAGTCGCCTACAGGTGAAGTGTTGTCATAAGTGTATAAATCGGGATAGCCTATACTGTGCATAAATTCATGCACGGCCACACCTGCACCTTGAATAGAGCTCTCATACGAGCGTGTCGATGACATTACGTTATAAGCCCCAATTTTCAGTCCATTATAAGTGGCATCTCCCGTGTAGTTTGATTTATGGGGCCACAAAGTGGGATATTCATCCATTGAACTTCCAGGGTCGCTATGAATGAATATTGTCAAGTTATCAATAGTGCCGTCGCCATTTTGGTCAATCAAGCTGTTGCTTACCGTGGCATCTAAATTATCAAGCACATAATCAACAAGAAGAACATCGTTACCATAGCCTGCAAAGTCCTCATGAGTGTAAGGGAGTTCCATTGTATCAAAATACATTCCTTTATCTTGAGGAAAGATATTTTCAACCAAAAGTTGACCATACGAAACTTCTTCTAGATACTTTGAAAAAGAAAACGAAGTACCGTCATCGTATAACTCTTTAATTTTAGCATAACCCTCAGCCGACGACATCTCACCCGCCGTTGGGTCATCTTTTAATGTTGCAAAAATAACAAAGTTTCCCATTTCTGTAGGTGTTTTACCAGAAGTTCTAGCCTGAACACCAATAACATTTCCTGTTGTAAGTATAGCTATAATCATAATATAGCATAAGCAAGTATATAACTTTTTCATATTCGCTCCTTGTGAGTGTTATTAATCTTATATTAATTTAATTATATCAAATTTCAGGAGTTTTTTCAAGGGGGGGATGGAGTATATTTAGACTCAAACACCAACCAGGTATTCTTTGCCCACATTTTATCCCACAGACAGACATTTTTGCTATGAAAAGTCTATATTTTTTTTGACATAAAGATGACGGACAGATAATCTGAATAGATTTAAACTGTCCGTCATCTTTTTCTATAGCAACTAAACATGCCTTTTTTCAATTAACGTTAAGTTGCTATTATATTTCGATTTATCCTTACATATAAGAAATCTATTCTTTGCTTACATAGCATCATTTATTTTTTTAAATTACATCTTGATGACAACAAACAGCAAAAAATATGTTACAATAAAGTGTGAGAGAATGTAACATTTTAGAATAACATTCTTTCATAGTAAATTAAGCAATAAATTACCCTCTAAAATGCAATAATGTTTTAGGCTTAATTTACAATTAGAAAGGCATGGTGATTATTATGTATAACATACTAATAGCGGAAGATGACACGCTTATATGTGAATTAATTGAAATGAATTTAACAGTTGCAGGCTTTTGGGTAAAGAGCGTATCTGACGGCAAATCTGCACTAAAGAGCATAGAAAATAACGAGTTTGACTTATGCTTGCTTGATATAATGTTGCCCGAAATTGATGGTTTTGAGCTTTATCCCCATATAGCTAAAAGAGAAATTCCTGTGATATATATTTCTGCAAAAAGTGATACACAAAGTAAGGTTAAAGGTCTGAAATTAGGGGCAGAAGATTACATTACTAAACCTTTCGATATTTTAGAATTAATCGTAAGGGTGGAAAAAGTGCTTGAGAGATCAAAGAAAATTCCTGATAAAATCAATGTAAATGGCATAACTATAAATCCGAGGGCAGGAGAGGTTGTGCAAAACGGAGTGAAAATCGAGTTAAAACCCATGGAGTTTAAACTCTTATTAATGCTCGCAAAATATCCAAATATTATTTTTTCAAGAGATAGGCTTTTAAATGCTGTTTGGGGAGAAGAATTTTTCGGAGAAACCAGAACTGTTGACAATCACATTGCGATACTCAGAAAAAAACTGGGTTGGTCTAAGTTTATCGTCACTGCTCACAGAATGGGTTATAAATTAGTTTTGGAGGAAAAAATATGAAATTGAAAATTTCATATGGCAAGTTTTGTGCTTTCAAATCTTACAATTTTAATTTTGCTAAATACGAGCTTGCTCGCAATGCAAAACTGCCCAAAACATTGCGACTTAATACGAAAGGAAGCCAAGTTGTATGAAGTTATCTGTAAAACTTAGTATAATTATTACCGCTGTAGTGCTTGTTTTGTTTTCTGTAAGCCTTTTAGTAAGCTATAATTTACAGGTGCAATTTATGAGAGAGTTTGAAGAAATCGGTGCTGTGAACTCACTTGTTTCAAACTGTGCAAATGTTAAAAAATCAGTGGAATTGCAAGCTCAAGATTACAATAGACTTGTAGAACAATCTATAGTTCAATATCTGTATTCTGATTTTTCCACACTCATAAAAGATGGTAACACATATTATTCTATAGCAACAAGCGACTTTTTTAACGGATATACCCCTTTAGACCCACGAGGGTATTTTACCGATGATGATTTTACTAACAGCGATACAGCATTAAAAAGGCTTTCTGACGGAATGTTGGTCGCACACAAATTCACGGTGATAAGCGAGCTAGAGTTCACTGCATTCTTATATCGAGATATGAGTGAGTTCAACATACAAATGACAAATTTACTGATATCAATAATTGTGATATCTGGGCTGTGTATGTTGCTATTGATTTTTGTAATATATATCATAATCAAAAAAACGCTAAAACCTGTGGAAACTCTAACAAAAAGTGCTAAGAAAATATCCACGGGAAACTATTCCTTACGTACTAATATTGATGGCAACGATGAAGTTGCTACTTTGTCAAAAGCATTTGACGATATGGCGAAATCTATTGAAGAAAAAGTGGAATTTTTAAAGGAAGAAGTAGAAAAAAGAGAATTGTTTGTAGCTGCTTTGTCGCATGAAATTAAAACTCCAATAACCTCTATAATCGGATATGCTGACAGCCTAAAACTAATGCCACTAAATGAAACTCAAAAAATAGACTGTGCAAACAAAATTGCTACCGCTGGCAGATATATGGATAAAATAAACCTAAAAATAATGGAGCTTGTAGGACTTTCGCATAACGATGAAATTGAGAAAATTCACTTTAATACAAGAGATTTTTGTAATGCTTTTATGAAATTTAATATGAAAATCAATATTAATTGTGATGAAATTTTTGGCGATGAAACCTTAATTTACAGTTTAGTTTACAACCTTTTAAACAACGCATTTAGATATTCTGACGAGGTCGAACTCGGCATAGATAAAGATGAAAAAAATTGTTATATTACAGTGAAAGACAAAGGTTGCGGAATAGATAAAGAGAAAATCACACTGCTTACAGAAGCGTTTTACCGAGTGGACAAGGCTCGTGCAAAAAAAGATGGTGGTCTTGGTTTGGGGCTTAGCATTTGTGACAAGATTTGTAAACTCCACGGCGGAAGCCTTATCATCGAAAGTGTAATCGGCAAAGGCACAACTGTCACTGCAAAATTACAAAATGATTACAACCCAAATACAGATTAATGAGTACTTTAATATTTTTTTGTTTTATAATAATATCACAAAATAAAGATAAGGTGGGATTTAAATGAAAAAAATATTAGCTTTAACGTTGATTTTGTCACTTTTATTAAGCGGTTGTGGTAGTTCAAATATCGACAATGAACCTCCTGTTCAAAACACTCAAACAATAAGCGAACGATTAAGTGTGCCCGAAACCTATAGCAGTGAATTTATATCTGAGTCAGGTAAATCAAGACTTACAATAGATAATGCAAAATTCGTTGTTCCTGAGGTATCGGATGTAGATTTAATTGAAATAACACCGAGGTTTTTTGAACAAGAGGAGTATGATAATTTTGTTGAAAGACATATTGAGGGCTTTTCAGGTTCTGTGATTTTCGATGAAAATAATGACAGAGAAATTGCAACTTCATATAAGTTTATATTAAAATCAACAGATGAAGAAAACCCTCTGACTTCGCACATAAGTTATTACACCGATAATGAAGGAGAACTAGATTTCATCAGTCCTTATATGTATGTTCGAGTTCCAAACATAATTGAAGACATGGTTATTTTGAAACAAGAAAAAGCGAATAACTGCACTATCACGTTAGAAGAAGCTATGGAAATTGCAGATGCCGAAGCGGAAACTATTGACGAAAACTTTACAATGAATTTTTACGGGCAAACTCGAACAAATGAACCAATTGACAATGAACTGTCAATTGCTGTTGGGAGTGGTCAACCTCAATATTATATGTTCTATTTCACCAGAGAAATTGACAAAATCCCTGTAACGTTTACCAGTGTGTTTCCATATTCCAATGAATACACCTATATATCCGAAGTCGAACGAATTGTTATTGTTGTAAGTGACAACGGCATTGAATACTCAGGTTACTTCGCACCGCAAACAGTTGGAAATATTGTGGAGGAAAATGTGGAGTTGCTAAGTTTTGAGGAGATAATTGATGTGTTTGAAAATGTTGCTATGTTGAAATTAAAAAGTGTGGAAGTATATGACAATTTTATTAAAAACAGACACACTGTAAATGAAATTCGTTTTGGGTATATGGCTGTAAAACGGGCGAATAGTGATGTTTATGTCTTGACACCTGTGTGGGATTTCTTTGGTAGTACCTCTTATGTGTATGGAGAGGGTGAAAACATCTATTTTGACGGGTATGACGATGAAGAAAGAAGAGATTTATACTCAAATATAACCATAAATGCAATAGACGGAACAATAATTGACAGGAATTTTGGGTACTAGTCTAGAGCGACAAGGCAGAGAGAAAGTGTGTGGACACGCTTTCTCATAAGAGTTTAAAACTCCAACCGCTAACAGGGGGATTTCAAATGTTTAATGATAGCATAAAACTTTTAAAAACTCCATGGGTGTATATTGTTTCTTTGTTGTGTTTTGTGATATTAATTTTATCTCTTGGAGCAGATTTATTTGATTTATTGTATATTGATGCTCCAAACTCGGAGGAGTTTTTTAATAAAAGTTTCACTGCAAAAGAACACTCACTGTCACTACCTATTTTAGCGGCTCTTCCGTTCTCGGCAAATTGCACTCAGGATTTTAAAAGTAAGTTTGTGAGAATGACTGTTTTTAGAATGGGCATAAAGCCCTATGTTTTCGCAAAAACTTTGGCGCTTGTTATTGCGGTTATCATAACTCAAACATTAGGAACTATGTGTTTTGTTTTGCTTCTTGCGATAGTGTGTGGCGATTTATTCATAGCATGGAATATGTTCTTTGCTCGAATATTTATAGGTGTTGTTTTTGCAATTGTTGGGAGTTGGTTTTCGCTCATACAAAAGGATAAAACTTTTGCTTTTGTTGTGCCCGTTGCGGTATCACTCTGTTTTTCCATGGTAGGAGAGAGGATATTTTTTGATGTTGAT
>CAYJBU010000146.1:0-6480 GCA_964368155.1 uncultured Eubacteriales bacterium
AAAAGCTATCCATTCTTCAAGCAAGGATTTAACTCCTAACACTTGTGGTACTCCTGCAATAATTACATTGAAATTACATGAAAAACTATCTTCTAAAGTAGTCATTTTATATAATCTTTGCATGAGCTTTTCGTGGTCTACACCACGTTTCAAATCAATAGTAATTTTTAGTCCTGCAAGACCTGTTTCATCACGAATATCTGTAATTTCTCGAATTCTCCCAGCTTTTACATGTTCGATAACTTTCTCTACTATTGCTTCTGATGTAGTCGTTGGGGGGATTTGTGTGACATCAATGCAGTTCTCATTCTTATCATAGCTATATTTACATCTAACTTTCAAAGAACCTCTTCCTGTGTCATATATGCTTTGCATCAAGCTTTGGTCATAAAGAATAAAACCTCCGCCTGAAAAATCAGGAGCTTGTAAAGTAGTGAGAACATCATGATCACTATCTTTTATCAAAGCGATTGTCGTATCGCAGATTTCACTTAAATTAAACGGGCAAATGGAACTTGCCATACCTACTGCTATTCCTGTATTTGCATTCACCAAAATGCTTGGAAAGGTAGCAGGGAGTAGGGTTGGTTCTTTCATTGTGTTGTCGTAGTTATCAATAAAATCAATTGTGTCACTGTCTATATCTTTGAATAACTCTTTACATAAATCGTCAAGTTTCGCTTCGGTATATCTCGATGCTGCACAAGCCATATCACGTGAATAGTACTTACCAAAGTTTCCTTTAGAGTCGACATAAGGATGAAGTAATGCCTCGTAACCACGACTCATTCTAACCATAGTGTCATATATTGCAGAATCTCCGTGAGGATTTAACTTCATGGTTTGCCCCACAATATTAGCACTTTTTGTCCTTGTATTTCCGAGTAATCCCATTTTATACATGGTGAATAAAAGTTTCCTGTGGGAGGGCTTAAATCCGTCAATCTCAGGAATTGCACGAGACATGATAACGCTCATAGCATAGGGCATAAAATTATCTTTGAGGGTTGTGTTTATGTTTTGAGAGACTATTTCACCTGCGCCACTAATAACGCCCTTGCTTATATTGTTGCCTTTTGTTGTCTTTTTTGCCATATCACTAATGTCAAATATAATTATAATAGTTATATGTTGACTTTGCCTTTCTTAAATTTAAGATACATCTAAATTATCAATATACAAACTTCCATTTTGTGCAATAAAATCTTTTCTTCCTTGAAGATTATCACCCAATAGTAAATCGAAAGTATTAGAAGTTTCTTCAATATTTCCTGGTTTTACACTGATTAATCTTCTGGTTTTTGGATTCATTGTTGTTAAATTCAGCATGTCGGGTTCGTTTTCACCCAATCCTTTAGAACGCTGAATTGTGAACTTTTGACCTTCTAATTTATTTAGGAAATCGTCCTTTTCTTTTTCATTATAAGCGAAATAAGATTTATCTTTTGAAGTAATTTCATAAAGAGGAGACTCTGCAATAAAAACTTTGCCTTCTTCAATCAGTGCAGGAGTCAGTCTGTAGAGCATAGTAAGTAACATAGTTCTAATGTGAAATCCGTCAAAATCAGCATCAGTACAAATTATAACCTTGTTCCACCTAAGATTTTCCATTTCAAATCCTGATAAATTTTTGTTTGATTTTGTTTTTACTTGAACACCACAGCCTAAAACTTTAAGCAAGTCTGTTATAATGTCGTTTTTGAATATTTTATCGTAATCGGCTTTCAAGCAGTTTAATATCTTGCCTCTAATTGGCATTATTGCTTGAAAATCAGGGTCTCTTGCTTGTTTACATGCGCCCAAAGCAGAGTCGCCTTCAACTATAAAAATTTCTCGTTCTTCAACTTTTTTTGATCTGCAGTCAACAAACTTTGCTACTCTACCTGTGATATCCATTTTTCCAGTCAACTTTGATTTAAGGTTTAGGCGAGTTTTTTCTGCATCTTCACGACTTCTTTTGTTAATCAATACTTGCGAAGAAATTTTTTCTGCATCAATGGGATTTTCGATAAAATATATTTCTAAATTATGGCGCAACATTTCCACCATAGCTTCTTGAATACCTTTGTTATTTATAGCTTTTTTGGTTTGATTTTCGTAAGAAGTTTGGGTTGAAAATGAAGAAACTATAACCAAAAGACAATCTTCAACATCTTGAAAAGTAATTTTGCTTTCATTCTTATTGTATTTAGAATTTTGTTTTAAATAGCTGTCTATTTGAAAAACATATGCATTTCTCACTGCTTTGTCAGGAGCTCCACCATATTCTAGCCAACTAGAGTTGTGATAATATTCTGTTGAATTGGCAGTGTTAGTAAAAGCGGTTGCAACGTTGATTTTAACAGTGTAAAGATCCATGTCTTCACGGTCTTTTACTTTTTTCTCTGAAGTCCAAAACTGAACAGGGGAGATGAAATCATCACCAATTAACTCTTTAGCATGGTCAATTATACCCTCTTTATAACAAAATTCAGTGGTTTCAAATTTTGAGCCAACTTGATTTTTGAAGTGAAAAACAACACCAGAGTTAACAATAGCTTGTCTTTTTATCATATCTAAAAAATATTCTGTTGGTACTTTTATCTCGGTAAAAACGTCTAAATCAGGTTTCCATTTTGTTTTTGTTCCAGTGTCCTTTTTTGCATATGGTTCTTTGTTTAAGTCTCCAACAATTTCACCTTTTTCGAAATGAAGTGTATACTTAAAACCATCACGTTTAATCTCAACATCCATGTATTCAGAGGCATATTGTGTAGCACACAAGCCAAGTCCGTTCAATCCCAAGGAGTATTCATAATTTGTTCCTGAATTATTGTTATATTTACCGCCTGCGTACATTTCGCAATACAAAAGCTCCCAGTTATACTTTCCCTCGTTTTTATTATAATCAACAGGAGCTCCTCTACCTTTGTCTTCGACTTCTATTGAGCCATCTTCAAACCTAGTGATATAAATATCTTTTCCAAAGCCTTGCCTTGCTTCGTCGATTGAATTTGAAATGATTTCAAAAATAGAATGTTGGCAACCCTCCAATCCATCTGAGCCAAAGATAACTGCAGGGCGTTTTCTAACCCTTTCAGCTCCTTTTAAACTAGAGATGCTTTCATTACCGTATTCGTTTCTTTTTGCCATATATTGACCATCCTTTTTGTAATTCGGAATAAGTATTAACTAATGTTCAAGTTGGAACGATTTTTTCCGACTTACAATCACTATTCCTTATAGTATACAAATTTAAACTCATCTAAATTTGCTTTATTTCTTTCGTTAACTTATATTGTACCAAATTTTTGGTAATAACGCAATATCTAGATGATAATTTTTACAGAGATACAAAAAAACATTTATTTTTATAGATAATTTATGTTATTGTTGTGTGAGTAACAATTATAATTTTACAAGAAAGCTTCATGTTAAGAAATAGGGTGCTTTTCTGTTTCTGCATCTCAACTTGAAAATGGTTTTATAAAAATCTCTAGAACAGAAAACGAGACTGTATAAATACAGCCCCGTAAAAATTATTCTACTGTTAAATAATCATGCCTAGTGAAGAATATCACAAAGCAAAGAACAACTTGTCCTTAAATTATTTTCCTGCGAAATATTTAATTGTTCTAACCATTTGGCTTGTGTATGAATTTTCGTTATCGTACCAAGCAACAGTTTGAACTTGATATAAACCATCAGCTATTTTAGTTACCATAGTTTGAGTTGCATCAAACAATGAACCATAAGAAATTCCAACGATGTCAGAAGATACTAGTTCTTCTTCTGTGTAACCAAAAGAATCAGAAGCAGCAGCTTTCATAGCAGCGTTAATTCCTTCAACTGTAACGTTATCGCCTTTTACAACTGAAACAAGAATTGTTGTTGAACCTGTTGGAACAGGAACTCTTTGAGCAGAACCGATAAGTTTTTTGTTTAGCTCAGGAATAACTAGTCCAATAGCTTTAGCAGCACCTGTTGAGTTAGGAACGATGTTAGCAGCAGCAGCTCTTGCTCTTCTTAAGTCGCCTTTTGGATGAGGGCCGTCTAATGTCATTTGGTCACCTGTGTAAGCGTGAATTGTAGACATGATACCGCTTTGGATAGGTGCAAATTTGTTAAGAACGTCAGCCATAGGAGCTAGGCAGTTTGTTGTGCATGAAGCAGCAGAAATGATTTTGTCATCAGCTGTGATAACTTCTTCATTAACACCGAAAACTACTGTTGGTAGGTCGTCACCTGCTGGAGCAGAGATAACAACTTTTTTAGCACCTGCATCGATATGAGCTTGTGATTTAGCTTTAGAAACATAGAAACCTGTGCACTCGAGAACTACATCAACACCGATTTCGCCCCATGGCAAATCAGCAGCATTTCTTTCTGCATAAATTTTGATTTCTTTTCCGTCAACTGTGATTGATGAATCGCTTGAATCAACTGTATGACCGTCATATCTGCCTTGAGCTGTATCATATTTTAGAAGATGAGCGAGCATTTTTGGGCTTGTAAGATCGTTGATAGCAACAATTTCATAACCCTCTGCACCAAACATTTGTCTGAATGCTAGACGACCGATACGTCCGAAACCATTAATTGCAACTTTTACTGACATAAAATAATACCTCCAAAAAATGTTTATAATTTGTATAACTATTATATTCTAAGCTATTTTTGCAAATAATACAAGTGTTTGATAAAAAATTAACGATATGTTAAAGAATTCCATCTTAAAACAGTAAAAATTATCAATCTTGACATATATTTACATCAAAAAGTTATATGATGGTTCTTTTTTTATATCTTTTTGGCTTGTGAAGTTTTTCTTCAGAAATCCTATGTTTGTGAAATTGTGCAAAGTGAAGAAAACTCATTACAGAAACTGCCATAACGAAGGCGACAAATTGAACTTCAATCGGTAACTCTATTTTATTATCGACATTTAATAATAACAGAATTGCTGATGTAATAAATGAACTAATATTTACGCAATATGCAAATCCTGCGAAGAGATGTAACCTTCTATATGCAGTTAAATTAATATCTAGTCCACTAAGTAATTTTGCAACAGAAATTAAAATCATTGCAAGTGAAGCAGGGGATAATAAAGCAAAAAAAGTTTCGATGAGCAACAAGGAAGTTCCGTGATGTACATAAGAATAAACTACAAAAACAGTAGCCCAAACTATTGGGATTGTACATACCAATTTAAGCTTTACAAATAAATGAGATTTGTTTAATAAATTGATTATACTGCTGAAAAGAAAGTAAAAAGATAAAAGTACTGTGACGATTAAAAATGGAATTCTAAATGAAACTCCCATAACAGAATTAGTATTTAAAAATCCTGCTAATTCCATTCTTTCTTTCTCCCACATTGAGTATGCCACAAATGCTGTTGAAAAAACTAAGAACAAATTAATTATGCCCAGCGAAATGTTATAAGTGCTTATGTATTCATATTTGTAGATTTTTTCTTTGTGGCTGAAAATTATACCAAAGCATAAAGGAACAAAGCATAACAGTATAATTACTATTGTTGAAATGGAATTATCAGTAAAGAAAGTTCCGTCAAAATAAAATAAATATGATATTACACGTAATGCTACAACAGCTATTGATATGGCTAAAGTAGAAAAGAAGTAAATATTTGATTTCATAAAATCTATACCTTTCAAAAAACATTGTTCCGATTATATCATAAACTCAAAGATATTTCAATAGAAATTTGTCGATAATTCCAAACTCGTGAAAAAGAGGGGAATGTAATAGCGTTAAAATTAACAAATATTTTTTCAAAAGCTAAAGATTAGTGTAGTAAAAAAGTCAATTCGAAATTTTATCAAGGATTTCCTTTTCGTCAGAAAATGCAGATGTGGAATCTATCACTTTCGTATAGGGCATAAGTACGTACGTGTTCATTTTGCCTTTCATTTTTCTTTTTACAGAAGGTAAGGACATAATTGAACCGATGAGTTTCATTTGAAAGATTTTACCTTTGCTTTTGTGAGGGAAATCATATACCCCGTGGCGCTTATAATGCTTGTGGTCCGCTTTCATAATTCCTTGCATAATGTAAATTAAATCTCTGAATATTTTTGTGCCTCCAACTCCGTAGAAATTTTGGGGCTTTGTCAATTTGTGTTGCACGGAAAAATCAAACGAGCTTACGAGTTTTTTAATACTATTCGCAGTATCATTTTCATCTGTTGCGACACCACACAGATATTGATGTGCGATTTCGCTTCTAGCCTCAATTATAGTTTGTAGATTATGTTCACTAGAATAATTGCCACTTAGAAGATAAGCTACACACGAATCATTCGTCAAAACTCTGTGACCATTACAGAATTGTCGGTCGTCGTAACATTTAAAACTCGAATGAGTGAAATGATTTTCTATAGTATAAGCGTAAATATAGCCGTCTGAGCCAATTATCTCGTTTTTTAGGAAAGAAACAAAATTATCTTTGTAAATACATTCGCCGGTTTCTGAACA
>CAYJBU010000147.1:0-1311 GCA_964368155.1 uncultured Eubacteriales bacterium
GCTGTGTTATAGGGATAGTTTGGTTTTTTTTACCGATTTTCTATAACTTCTATGGCATAGGGTCAATGTTTGGTCAGTTTGTTTGCCTTTATGGGCTGTTGTTAGCCGTTTTATATGGTAAGTTTCAAAAAAAAGGAATGAAAATTTTTATGAATGTTGCTCTGGGAGCTTTTATTGTAGGCATTATTTGGGCGGGATATCTTAGCGTAAGAATTGTTTCGTCAAATGTTTCAGGTGAAATTCCCAAAGATTCAACAGTTGTTGTTTTAGGTTGTCAAATTACCGAAAATGGTCCGAGTTTAAGTCTAAAAAAAAGATTAGATGCTGCATACGACTATTTAGTTTTAAATCCACAAGCAAATTGTATTGTTACAGGAGGACAAGGCTATAATGAGCCGATGACTGAAGCTTTGGGGTCAAAGATTTATCTTGAGGAAAAGGGTATTGATTCTAATAGGATTTATCTAGAAGATAAATCCACAGATACTTGGGAGAATATTCAGTTTTCTATTGATATTATCAATAAAAATCAGTTTAGTTCAAATGTTGCAATTACCACTCAAGATTTTCACATGTTCAGAGCGTGTTCTCAAGCGAGGGATCAAGGTTTGGTTCCTTTTTCGGTTGTTGCGAAAAGTGAACCTTTGATGTATCCTGCCCATTTTGGTAGGGAATTACTATCGCTGACTAAGTATTATTTTTTGAAGATATTTAGATGAAATATTAATCTAAAATCCACAGTTAATGAAAGAATTTCTTTTATTACATAGGAAACAGAAAAGAGATGGCTTATTTTGAATTATTTAATAAAAAACGGTAGGATAATTAATCCGTTAAAAAATCAAGATTTCATTGGTGATGTGTTAATTACAAATGGTATCATTACTAAAATAGATGAAAACATTCAAAGTGATTTTCGAGTTATTGATGCAAAAGGTTTGTGTGTTTCACCAGGGTTGGTTGACATGCATGTCCATTTGCGTGATCCCGGTCTTCTTTATAAAGAAGATATTTTTAGTGGTTGTGAGGCTGCTTGCGCAGGTGGAGTTACTTCGGTTTTGTGTATGCCCAACACTTTACCTACTATAGATTCTGTTGACACTGTAAATTATATTAGGGAAAAATCAAAGGAAGCAAAAGCAAAAGTTTATATAACCGCAGCGATTACTAAAAGTCTTGACGGGGAAATACTTTGCAACTTTGAAGAATTAAAAAATGCTGGAGTAATTGCTTTATCAGACGATGGAAAACCTGTTACAGACAGCTCACTTTTAATGGAAGCGATGATTCAGGCTGATAAATTAGGACTAA
>CAYJBU010000147.1:1411-5546 GCA_964368155.1 uncultured Eubacteriales bacterium
TTTAAAGCGGCGGAATGGAGTATTAATATGGCATTTGATTCACTAATTAGAAAAATTTATTCGACACAAAATCCTTCAGTGGTCGGTCTTGACCCAAAACCTGACTTCATACCAGATTATATCATAGATGAAGCAGTGGAAAAACATGGAAAGACTTTTGAAGCAATAGCTTATTCTTTTTTTGAATTTAACAAAGTGTTGATTGACTCTTTGTGTGACATTGTTCCCGCAGTGAAACCACAAGCTGCTTATTATGAGGCATATGGTTGGCAAGGAATGAAAGCACTAAAAGATACGATTGAATATGCAAAATCAAAAGGAATGTATGTTATTATAGATGGTAAGAGAAATGATATTGGCTCAACAATGCAGGCTTACGCTCAAGCGCATTTGGGAAAAACCGACCTTTTTGGTGAGCAAGTTTCTGCTTTTGACGGAGATGCCTTGACAGTAAATGGATATCTTGGCAGTGACGGAATTTTACCTTTGATTAATATTTGCATTGAGGAAGATAATGGAATGTTTGTTCTAGTAAAAACTTCAAATCCTTCTTCAGGAGAGTTGCAAGATAAATTATTGCATGATGGCTTAACAATCTATGAAACTATGGCAGATATGTGCGAAAAATGGGGCAAATCCGATATGGGAGAGTTCGGATATTCTGCTGTTGGAGCAGTAGTTGGTGCAACATATACAGAACAATTATCAGAGCTTAGAATAAAGGCTCCACATACTTTTTTCCTTGTTCCTGGTTACGGAGCACAAGGAGGTGGAGCAGAAGATGTTGCGCCTGCATTTGATAAAAATGGTTTAGGAGCAATCGTAAATTCCTCAAGAGCAATTATGTGCGCTTGGCAAGCTGGAAGCTATGATGAAAGAGAATTTGGCGAAGCCGCAAGGAACGAAGCTATTAGAATGAGAGATGAGATTATCTCCATAATTGGAAATATTAAATTACCTTAAAACTTAGAAGAAAGGATATTCGCTTTAAATGTGTAGAGAATTTTTCGATGTTGAGGATTGTGTAATAGAAAGTGTAAGGGAAATAGCAAAAGATACGTTTGATTTTGTATTGCACTGTCCTAATATTGCCGACCGTGTAAAAGTTGGACAATTTGCCCATATTTATCTTAAAAATAGAGTTTTGAGAAGACCAATTTCAATTTGTGATATTGATTTGGAGAATAAAAATATAAGGATTATTTTTCAAATCAGAGGAGACGGTACACAGGAACTATCAGAGTATAAAAAAGGAGATGTTTTGAATATTTTAGCTCCTTTGGGTATTGGTTTTACTTTAAAAGATAAGAATTTAAAGGCTCTCTTTGTTGGAGGTGGAATTGGTGTTCCTCCGCTGTTTGCTACAGCAAAGCACTATGGTGCAAATGCTGTTGTTGCGCTTGGTTTCAGAGATAAAGACAGTGTTATTTTAAATGAAGAGTTTACTAACTTAGGTTGCGATGTTAGAGTAGCAACTGATGATGGTTCTTTTGGACACCATGGTTTAGTTACAGATTTGATAAAGAGTGAAAATCCTGACATTATTTATGCCTGTGGACCTACGCCTATGTTAAAAGCAGTGTCTTTATTTGCAAAGGAGAAAAATATCGAATGTGAGATATCTTTGGAAGAAAGAATGGCTTGTGGAGTTGGTGCTTGCTTGGGATGTGCATGTAAATTGCTAGGTGAAAATGGAGAGGAATATTACGGCCATGTATGTAAAGATGGACCGGTATTTAGCGCATACGAGGTGGTGATTTAATGGCTGATTTAAGTGTAAAATTTGCAGGAGTTGATTTCTCCAATCCTTTGACTGTTGCCTCCGGGACTTTTGGATTTGGGAGAGAATATGCTAAGCTTTTCCCGTTATCTACTTTAGGTGGTATTTCATGTAAAGGGATAACTCTATTAGAACGTGGAGGAAATCCTCCGCCAAGAGTTACAGAAACACCCTCAGGGATGCTTAACGCAGTTGGACTTCAAAATCCGGGCGTGAAGCATTTTATTAACAATGACTTGCCATGGCTTAAAGAGCAAAATACTAAAATAATAGTAAACATCGCAGGTTCAGTTTCCGAAGATTACGAAGAAATCGCTCGTGTGCTTGATAATACAGACATAGATATGATAGAACTTAATATTTCTTGTCCTAATGTGAAATGTGGTGGGGTTCAGTTTGGTACAACTACACAAGGGGTTAAAGAAATTACAAAGCTTGTTAGAAATGCAACAAAAAAACCTTTGATGGTTAAATTAACACCAAATGTTACAGATATTTCTGAAATGGCTTTAGCAGCAGAGAGTGAAGGTGCTGACTGCGTTTCATTGATTAACACATTAACTGGGATGAGAATTGATATTAACTCAGCTCGACCTATAATCAGGAATAACACAGGTGGTCTTTCAGGCCCTGCGATATTGCCTGTAGCAATTAGAATGGTTTGGCAAGTTGCTTCAAAAGTTAAAATTCCTGTAATAGGAATGGGTGGGATTTCCACTTGGCAAGATGCAGTAGAAATGTTAATGGCAGGAGCGACAGCATTTCAAATTGGAACAGTGCTTTTTACCGATCCATATGCTCCGATTAAAATTTTAGATGGATTGAATGATTTTATGGACAAAAAAGGTATTAAAAGTGTTTCAGAGTTAACTGGAAGCATTTTACCTTGGTAGGTGTTATCTTTCTTGAAAAGGATGGGTCGGTTTAAATGATAATTATGTCGGTGGATTTAGGAAAAGTGAGAACTGGAGTTGCAGTTTGTGATAAAGAAGAAATAATTGCATCACCTTTACCGCTTATTAAAGAAACAAACAGAGAAAAGTTAGCAGATAAAATTTCACTTATTTTTTTCG
The DNA here is from genome assembly GCA_964368155.1 of uncultured Eubacteriales bacterium. Lineage (GTDB taxonomy): Bacteria > Bacillota > Clostridia > Oscillospirales > Acutalibacteraceae > SIG603. The sequence goes on from CAYJBU010000147.1 coordinate 4,265, forward strand.
AGCGAAAAGCAGAAAAAATTGTTTTGGGTTTGCCTAAAAACATGGATGGCTCAGAAGGTGAAAGCGCAATAAACGTAAGAGCATTTGCCACTTTGTTAAGTGAAAAGATAAATATAGATGTTGATTTTTTTGATGAAAGAGGAACTAGTGTTTCTGCTCATAATTATTTGAATTTAACGGATACTAGAGGAAAGAAACGCAAAGAGGTAGTGGACAGTGTTTCAGCTGTAATTATACTTGAGGATTATATTAGAAAACGTAAAAATTCTGTGACGGAGGAATGAAATGGGGAAATTTGACGGTTATTTGATATGTTCTGATTTTGACGGAACATTAACTAATTCTAGGTTGCAAATATCAAGCGAAAATTTGAAAATGATTGAATATTTTCAAAAAAATGGTGGAAAATTTACTGTTGCAACAGGAAGATTTCCTGAGTACATTCATAGATTTACAGACTATTTTAAACCAAATTGCCCTACTATCAGTTGTAATGGTGGAGTTTTATATGATTATGCAAGAAATGAAGTAATCAAAAGTATTGGTTTCGAAGAACAAGCACTTGATTTTCTTGAGTATATTTGGAATGAAATGCCAAATATATATCAACTTGGTTTTTGCAATTATCGAGGCTCGGTTGAAAATTTTATCAAATACGAAGATTGTCCAAAAGACGAAACTTTTATGAAAGCAACTTTAATTAGTTCGTTTGACGAATTGAAAGTGTATTATGAAAAATACATCGGAACACTCTCAAGATTTTTCTTCCTTCAAAACAAAGACCATATAGTTGAGCATAAAGAAAAGTTGAATAAGAAGTTCTCTGGACAATATGACATTTACCCATCTTGGGCTGAGGGTATGGAGTGTTTACCGATTGGAGTTAACAAAGGGAACATGGTTCTTGAGTTAAAAAAATATTTGGGGAATATTAAAAAAGTTATCACCGTTGGTGATTACGCCAATGATATTAGCATGTTTGATGTTTCGGATATTAGTTATGCAGTAGAAAACGCGCCGGATAGAGTTAAAGCTAAGGCAACGAATATCGCTCCACACCACGATAAACATGCAATAGCACATGTAATAAATAATTTAATATAAAAGGAGTTATACTTATGAGCAACTATGTTATTATTAGCGAAACAAACACAGATTTGAGTGCAAATCAAATGAAAGAATTAGATGTTAATTTGATGAAAATGAAGTTTGTCATAGACGAAAAAGTTTATGAAGACGGGGATATCGAAAATAAAAAGTTTTATGAAATGCTTAGAAAAGG
>CAYJBU010000147.1:5577-6477 GCA_964368155.1 uncultured Eubacteriales bacterium
CGCGATGTCTTCAACAGTTCAAATTAACAACACTGAATTTGTAGATTATTTTGAACCATTTTTAAAAGAAGGCTTAGACATATTGTATATTGCTTTTTCTTCTGGACTCAGTGGAACATATCAAGCTTCTGCTATTGCAAAAGACGAGCTAAAATATAAGTATCCAGACAGAAAAATCTTTATTTTTGATTCACTTTGTGCCTCAATGGGCGAAGGGCTTTTTGTATATTATGCTGCTAAATTAAGACAAAAAGGCGAGAGTATTGAAAATGTGTACGAGTGGTTAGAAACTAATGTGTTGAAAGTTAATCAATGGTTTACTGTTAATGACTTATTTCACCTAAAAAAAGGTGGAAGAGTTTCAACTGCTGCTGCTGTTTTTGGAACAGTTTTAGGAATTAAACCTGTTTTGCATGTTGATAATGCAGGGAAATTAATCCCAGTTGAAAAAGTAAGAGGAAGAAAAGCTTCACTCGATAATTTAGTTAAAAAATATGAAGAATTAGCAATTAATCCAAAAGAGCAAATTGTGTTTATAAGTCATGGTGACTGTGAGGAAGAAGCTAAATATGTAGGGGATGCAATTAAGAAATTTGGTTGTAAAGAAGTCTGCATAGGGCAAATTGGAGCAGTTATCGGATCTCATTCAGGCCCAGGTACAATAGCACTGTTCTTTATGGGGAAAAATAGATAAAACGTTACAGTTTTTTCTTTAAACAGCTTAGAATAATTAATGTAACTACCATGAAAATGTTTTGATTTTAATGGTAGTTATTTGTCATATACAAAAGTAAGCAATATCGAGTAAAATAATATATTTAATTTTCGTTAATAATTTATTTTTCGGCACTGTTAAGTAAAAATGAAAAGATAAAAGTTCTGAAAAGAGAAATTAGGTTG
>CAYJBU010000148.1:0-6376 GCA_964368155.1 uncultured Eubacteriales bacterium
GACCTAAAATCGTCCAAATTGTGACTATAACAAGGCAGACGATGAAGTAATACTTCCGTATTACAAAGAGGATAACGCAGGTAAAGGTGCAATTTGGGCAATTTTAGGCGTGGTTCGGATTACATGAACTCGGCTATAATAATATAATACAGCAAAATGAACACGATTTCAATACTTTTTCAAAAATTTAAGATTTTAAACTGATATTTTTAGTTTTTAGATTAGCCAAAATCAAATCAACATACTCTTGAAGCTCTGCTTTTGAGAGTGTTTTTTCTTTTGAAATAAAAGAAAATCTAAGTGTAATGCTTTTTGTTTCGCCATAGTAAACATCAACAAAACCAACATTTTTCAGCAAATCTGTGACATTTTCCCAAGCAAATTTCATGTCATTAAAGCTAATCTCTTCTTTTACAGTTAAAGACAAATCTATGTCAATTCCAGGGAATTTTGACGGCTCGTTGTATTTAATGATATCTGCAGAAATCTGAGAAAATTCCTTCATGTCAATCTCTGCAGCCACAACTGCAGCTTTTTTATCAATCTTATTTACTATTGTAGGATAAACTGTGTACATGCTTCCCACCTTAGCACAGTTAAGGTTGATATCAAAGGAATTGATTGGGTGTTGCCATGAAAACTCTGGATTAACATTGACAAACTCAGGTGTTTTGTGTTTGATTTTTTGAGAAATACTTAAAACTATGTCGCGCAAATCATAAAAAAGTTCTTGTTCTGTTTTGACTCTTGAATAAAGAACAATCGCAAGTTTCTTTCTTTCGTCACACTCGTTATTTTGTTTTAAGCCGTTAACAACTCTGCCTATTTCAAACATTCCAAATTCATTGCCATATGATTTGTTTTCATTAACCATGCTTAGAATTGTTGGAACTACAGAATTTCTCATCACCGTAAAATCAGGGTTAGTCGAGTTCAACAGCTTTACATTTTCTGGTACATCAATACCTAAATCTTTATACTTTTTACCGTCACACCACAAATATGAATGTACTTCATGTAATTTGTAATCTCCAACCAAAATATCTTTTGAATAGTAATCGCAATTGTTTTCAACTGCAGGAATAACAGGATACAAAGGAGCATTTGAAGTTTTAATCTCGAAGTTATCGTAACCGTAAATTCTTGTAATCTCTTCGATAATGTCTGCTTTTAGTGTAACGTCTTTTGTCGCTCTCCAAGTAGGGACATCAACGCTGAATGTGTTTTCGTTTAAAACTGCGTTAAATCCTAATGAATTTAGTGTATCCAAAATTCGCTGATTATCTATCTCAATACCTGTATATCTATCGACATAAGCTTTGTCAAAACACAAACTAATCATGTCATATTGCTTTACATAAACATCTGTTAACTTCGATGTGATTTTCACTTGTGGGTCAATTTCAATCAACAAATTCAAAAATCTTGCAATTGCATCAACAGTCATTTCTGGATCTAAAGTTTTTTCATATCTCATGCTAGCATCGGTTCTTAGCCCTAATCTAGTAGAAGTTTTTCTGACGCTTACAGGGTCAAAACAAGCAGACTCCAAAAGCAAGCCTTTGGTGTTATCTTCAATTTCTGATTCCAAACCACCCATAACTCCTGCAATAGCTACTGCTTCCTTATCATTGCAAATCATAAGTGTGTTTTCATCAATTTTTCTAACTTCTCCATCAAGGGTTTTAAAATCAAATTCATTTTCAAAAGATTTTACATCAATCGCTTTAACTTTATCTACGTCAAAAGCATGCATTGGTTGACCCATTTCAAGCATAAGATAATTTGTTAAGTCTGCAAGCAAATTAATAGCTCTTGTTCCACAATAGAAAAGTCTGATTTGCATGTTTACAGGACTGATTTTTTTTGTAACATTTTCAACAGTAATACCGCTGTAACGCAAGCATAAGTCGTTTGATACTTTGATATCAAGTTCTGAAAGATTGTCAAATTGTGACAAATCAGTTTTAGCCAAAGGTTTTAACTCTCTGCCTGTCAAAGCTGAAAATTCTCTAGCAATTCCATAATGTCCCCAAAGGTCAGGTCTGTTTGTTAAAGATTTGTTATCCACTTCAAAAACAACGTCCTCTATCTCATATACTTCTTTGATGTCAGTTCCAAGCACCAATCCATCTTCAAGCTCCATAAGTCCACTGTGGTCTGCGCTAAGCCCTAGTTCAAAAGCAGAACAGCACATTCCGTGAGACTCAAATCCGCCTACAGTAGCAACGCTGATTTCCATTTCACCAACTCTTCCGCCTGTTTTAACAAAAGGAACTAACATCCCCTCCCTTACATTCGGCGCACCACAGACAACATCATAAACTTTGTCTCCTCCGTCAACTTTTAGAAGGTGAAGTTTTTTTGATGTGGGGTGATTTTCAACAGAGAGAATTTTCGCAACTACTACATTTTGAATATTCTCGCCTTTATTATATATATCCTCAATTTCCGCTGTCGAAAGCGTAAATCTTTGCAATAAATTCTTTGTGTCCAATTCGGACAGGTCCACAAAGTCATTAATCCAATTCATTGAAATAAGCATAATTTATAGTCCTTTCTATTTTTTCATTGAAGTTTTGCTTATGAGACAATCTAATATTACTCGTGTATAAATTGCTCCAAAGCTTTTAAGTTTCCGCTGTTAAAATCTCTGATATCTTTAACTCCGAAGCGCATCATAGCAAGTCTTGTAAGGCCTAGACCAAACGCAAATCCTGTGTAAACCTCAGGGTCAATTCCACCTTCGCTAAGCACATTTGGATGAATCATTCCGCATGGGCAAAGCTCAACCCAACCGGAGTTTTTACATGTAGGACAGCCTTCTCCACCGCAGATTAAGCAGTTTAAATCAAGTTCAAATCCAGGTTCAACAAATGGGAAAAATCCTGGGCGAAGCCTAACATTAACATCTTTTTTAAATACTTCGCTAAGCATTTTTTTCATAAAATAGATGAGATTTGAGATTGAAATATCTTTATCAATCATCATTCCCTCCATTTGGAAGAAAGTGTTTTCGTGACTTGCATCGGTAGCTTCATTTCTAAAGCATCTTCCGGGGAAAATCGCTCTGAGCGGTGTACCGTATTTTTTCATGATAGTATTTTGCGCTGCTGAAGTTTGTGTTTTCAGCAATTGCCCATTGTCTAAATAGAAAGTATCTTGCATGTCTCTTGCAGGGTGATGTTTTGGAATATTTAAAGATTCAAAGCAATTGTAATCATCAACAATTTCAGAAAAATCCTCTACTGTAAAGCCCATAGTCGAGAATATTTCTTCAAGCTCTCTTTGCACAATAGTAATCGGGTGATATGAACCGATTTTTTGCGTACTCGGCAAAGATAAGTCATATTTTTGCGCTGAATTTACAAGTTTCTCTTCTTCAGCTTTGTTAATTTTCACAACGGCTTCGCCAATGACTTCTTCTGCATATTTTTTTAAAATATTAACTGCTTGTCCAAATTCTTTCTTTTCCTCGTTAGGAACATCTTTTAATTTTTGCATCAAAAGACTGATTTGACCCTTTTTTCCCAAATACGAAACTCTTATTTTCTCGAGTTCTTCTTGAGAAGTTGTGTTATCAAGCTCACCTTGAAGTTGAAGCTTGATGTTTTCCATAAGTTCTTTCACAATAATCTACCTTTCTTCTAATAAGTTTAGGGCATAAAAAAAGCCCCATTATTAATGGGACGAAATCTCTTTCCGTGGTACCACCCAAATTCGGCCTTGCGACCCTCAAACTACCTGTAACGTGGTAAATACGTCTTTGCTTACTGAAAATTTCGGCAAAACCGCTCCAAAGGGAACTTCAAAATAACTCAAAACAGCTGGGTTTACAGCCAAGACCCTGCTTCTCTGCGAATTTCATTAAATTTACTTTCCTTTTTCATCGCGTTTTAAATAAACTTAGAGCTATTGTATCATACTTAAAAACATTTTTCAAGTCCTTATTGATAATTTTTCCTATATATAATCATTCATGCCAACCGCTAACATTACCTCGTTCAATCGCACCCATGATTTTTGTTTTTAAATCTTTGAATTCGCCTTCTAAAGTTTTAATCAAATCTGTCATTTCTGCTCGTTTTGTGCTTCCGTCAACAGGGCAATTTGATTTTAACACAGGTAATGAGAGTTTATTTGCAATTCTTCTAACTTCCTTGTCTTCGCAAAAAATTAAAGGCCTAATCATTGTAATATCTTTTCTTGACAAATAAGTCACTGGCGAAAAACAACCTATATTTCCACCATAACATAAATTCATCAAAAAAGTTTCCACAGCGTCATCACCATGATGCCCCAATGCAATTTTGTTGCACGAAAGCTCAAGGCACAAATCATGCAGCATTCCTCTTCTCATTCTTGCACACAAACTACAGGGGTTACTTTCTTTTCTGTTTTCAAAAATAATCCTGCCGAGTTCAGTCCTTTTAATGTAATATGGTATTCTAAGCCTTCTGCACATTTCTGAAATTTTGCTGTAATCAGCCTCTTGATTGTTAAAGCATGGGTCTATAGTAATTGCTTTGAGTGTGAATTTTTTCGGATAATACCTTGAAAGCGAATGAAGCGCAGCCAAAAGAAAAAGTGAATCTTTTCCACCCGAAACTCCAACGGCTATACTATCTCCTTCTTCAATCATGTCATATTTTTGCACTGCTGCACGCACTACACTCATTACTTTTTCCATATTTAAATCTACCTTTATTATCATCAATTTTGTAAAAACAAGAAACTTTGAGACAATTTTCTTGAAGCAACTGTGAAAAATCATCTCAAAGCCATTAAATATATTATTTCACTATAACGCTTTGTTTATAAAAACTTCGTTACAATTTCATTTTTAAATCTTCTTTAGAGCACCCTTTCTCACTGTATCTGGCTTTTTCATATAAATCGTGAAGCACAGGCGCATTTATCCCAACAAATTTTTCGATTTCCTGAGGACTTTGCCAATTATGTGGCATTTCAGACTTTTTATTCTTAACTGTATTTTTATATTTTCGTCTTATGACAGCGTTTGGAGAAAAATCAAAAAACTTTATCTTATCAGCCTTCTTTTTCTCAATTTTTCCGTCTGCTTCTTCATCATTAAAAGTGGACTGAATTAAATCAACACCCTCGACCTTTTCTTTTTTAAAATTTTTTATCAATGAATACATCATTCGAATAAAAAAGTACACCACTCCAACCACTAAAGAAATTCTGGTCAAATAATCTAGTATTATCCAAAACAGCCAAGGTTCACTGGCTTCACCTAAACCAAGTGCATCTGGGTTAAATCCCCCTCCATTACTTGATTGATTAAGCTCATACACCTCACCCTCGAATTCCACAGAGTCGAATTGTGGTAATTCAAATTTCATGTACTCGAAATTATTCCAAATCAATGGAACCCCCACGAACAAAAGTGCAAGCAAAATAAAAGTAATTATATTACTTCCGATAAAAACTATTTTTTCTGTTGGAGCATTTTTCATTTTTTGATTAATTTCAGCATATCCCCAAAATCTTTCGAACCCTTTTGTTGAAAATAGCACAACTATGTTAATGAAAAGAGAAACCCCTGAAACAAGTTGAATAAATTGAGCATCAATAAATCCACTTAATATAAAATAAAACAAAAAGATAAAGCAATTTGCTATGTACACATTGTCATAAATACAGGTGACTTTCCTAACTCTTGAAAGGTACTTCATTAAAATTACCATTCCACACACAGCAGTTATTAGTGGTTCGTTCCAAACAAAGTGAAATGCGATAACTAATGCTATTACTAATGGAATAAACAACAACAAATTATTTATCACTTTTGTAAACAGAGTCATAATTAAAAAAGGGACTATAAGCGACAATGCCCTAAAAAAATATGTTTCAATAGGAAGAACTATATCTGTAATAAATTGTTGTTCCATGATAAAAGCATATGGCACTGCAATGATTAACGCGTAAATTAATGAGGGCGAGGCAAACCTTAAAACGCTATTGACTTTCATTAATCTTACCCCTTTCTACTGGAATTATGAAATTAAAGTGCAAATTAATTTTAACTCAATTTGCAACACCAACTAAATTTAATTCATGTTCTTGGTTAAATACTGCCAATAAACAGTATTGTATTTTCCTGCGTCTATCTCTGGCTTATCGTGTTTGTATGGCAAAATCCACACCATGTCGTTTTCAATCTGCGATAATCTATCAAGCAATTTGTCATTTTTAGATATCAAAACCACAAGAGATTCGGGACTTATACTGGAAAAAAAATTAACAATTTCTGCTTCTTCTCCCAAAATCAGCCTTGAAAAACTCTTGCGAACTTCTTCAATCCCTAAGTTCGACAGATTTCTGATGTCCAAAATTTTATTAGTAAACATAT
>CAYJBU010000149.1:0-6336 GCA_964368155.1 uncultured Eubacteriales bacterium
CCATATGCCCTCCCTTTCTAAAAACCGCAATGAAGTATAATTACCCATAAATCGATGTATGAGGAAACAGTGCTCACTATATATTCAGAGTGAACACTGTTCAATTGTGTAAAAAACACTTATTAAATAATTAAATCATTTTTCAAAAATTCTAATAAGTTAAGCCAAAATACAGATTTAACCGGAAATACTAGCAACACCAAAAATAATTCTATCCCCTGTTGCACCTCCACTTACTGAAAGAAGTTGCATTGATGTATTTTCAGTGTCCCATCTATGACCTAACGATGAAAGCGTTCCATTAGAATTATCTGAACTATTAGTGGGTTCTCCGTAAATCTCACTTAAAGCTTGAAGAGAGTTATCAAAAAAGGAATTGTCATCAAAACTTACTTTTGTAAAAGTAATCGCTTCAATTTTATCCTCAAAGATTGTAATCTCCACAGTTACATCTTCACCGTTTAAATTTAATTTTTCATCACAGCTATACATTTTATATTTTGAATCTGAACCATCTTCTAATTTAAGCTCCGAGTTTGTTTGTTCAAACGACATCTTAAAAACTTCCTCAGCAGCGTCAATTGTAGGATTTCCCAGTAAATCTTTGAAATTATATTCACCATTTGAATAAAAATCGTTAAAAGATATTGCAGAATCAGACATTGCCTGCCCTGCATCTGCACACGCAACCAGTGCAGTTATCATAACTAAAACAATGCAAAAAGAAAAAAATCTTTTCATTAAAATCACTACCTTTTCATAACGTCTACTTTCTATCCATATTTAAATTATGTCGATAGGATATATATAATATTCTACATTATCAACAATGTAACTACTATAAAAACATAATAACCATTGGAATCACCTCTTAACTAACAAAATTTATATATGTCATAGTTTTTACAACCATTATGTATATATTATATGGATATTATATCATATTAGTTTATATTTGTCAATAAATCTTAAATTTTCATTAATTATTACCAAGAAATAGAATTGAATAAATTAATAGTCTCATCACTGTCTACAGTATTAAAAAAAACAGGTTTAGAATTATCGATTTCTAGTAAGATAATCTCCTTTGTTTCATTCATTATATATAGCTTTGAGCCGCCATATCCGCTCAAGTTAAAATCTCCAACACTTACCCTTGAAGACGACACCCCCATTGTTCTAGTTCCACTTGGCAATTTGTCAATAAGCTCAACAGAGATAATATCTTCTTTGAGAACAGTGGTGCTGTCCGAGCCAAATTGAATGACAATTCTGTCTTGAAATTCACTCACTTCAACAAATGCAAAGTCTGCATCTAACATAATTGGTGTTAGATAAATGATAAACACAAGTAAAAACACATATAAAGCACCTAAGAATATTTTACCACCTTTTGAACCCATGTTAATCGTCGCTCCAGCGCCAATTCTTTTTTCGATAAAAACCTTGTTGTCAAATGGATTATTGTAAGTTCCGGTTTTCCAGTATTCATCTTCGTCTGAAATAATCTCAGCACCTGATAACAACTCTTTTCTTAATTTTGAAACTGATAAATATGCAATGAGAATTGGAAGCAAAGTCATTATATTAACAAAAACCACCCACAATACAATATTATTAATAACTAAAAAAGACACAGGAATAAAGCTCAAAAACAGTGCACACTTTGACCATTCACGGTGAAAGCATTTGTTTATAGCTACGTTAACATCACTGTTTTCGCTGTATACACGTGTTTTTACACTTCTTAAAATTTCATACGAGGCATATACGACCAAAACATTTGAAATCGCTATTGCTAAATATATCAAATTGCTAAAAAATAATAATCCATGCAAAAATAATGGCAACAGAAACCACAGTCTTGATATAGGGAAAGAATTTTTCATCGAACTGACCTTTGTATCTATGTTTATGACTTTTGTGCTACCAACAAACCATTTGCTTTTCACTTTTAAATCATAAATTTTCAAAGTTGACTTTTTTACTTCGTTGCTGTAAAAAAAGATTACTAGTATGATATACAAAAACAAATAAAGTACAGTCAACGAAACGTATGACAGCAAAGGAATAAACAGTGCAAAAGCTAAAATAAAGATAATTAACAAACGGTTGCATCTTTTTTTGAAATCTTCCGTTATGCTTATCAATTCAGGGTTATCCTGAACGCTAACTGGAATTGTAAGACTCATGTATGCAGTACCTTTCGGTTTTGCCGAGAAAACTATGCTAGAATGAACTATAAGTAAAATGCTCAAACAAACTAATCCAATAGTAATACCCATTATATACACAAATACCACCCTTTCTAAATGTTAATCTCACAAGTAATTTCGTTTTGAAATAGTATTTTTTTGCACATATCAAGAAGATTTTCTTTTTCGCAACCTTTAAGCCTCGCTTGCGTCAATAACAATCCTAAATCATCGCTTATTTTTTGTGTATAATCTTCTTCTTTTGCAATGCTTACCCTTGCGCCCTCTCGCCTGTCAATTTCTATGAAACCCTCTTGTTTCAATAGATTATATGTCTTGTTCACAGTCATCGTGGTAATTCCAATATCTGACGCCAGTTGTCTTACTGAGGGAAGTTTTTCATTCTCTTTTAGCTCTCCTTTGCCAATTCCTAGAATTATTTGATTTCTTAGTTGCAAGTAAATTGGTGTAACACTCGTCATGTCAAGTTTAATTATCAATTTAATCAACCTCCTGTTGTATTATCTGTATTATATATTGTAATACAAATAATACATTTTGTCAATAAAAAAACTCTTGTAACTTCAATATATATGTGATAAAATATAAACAATTGTATTTTAAACTAATTTTTGAAAGGATTTACCAAATGAAAAAACAAATAGTATTTTTAATGACCGATACAACTAGATGCGATATGCTTGGTTGCTATGGAAACGAAAAAATGATTACTCCTAATATAGATAAGCTTGCAAGCGAGGGAATTCGCTATTCAAATGCATACACTTGTCAGCCAGTTTGCGGACCTGCAAGGTCAGCTATTTTCACAGGATTATTCCCCCATTCAAACGGAGCTGTTACAAATTCAATTGCATTGGGCGACAACATCAAAACAGTGGGTCAAAGACTTACCGATAATGGCGTTCACTGTGGATACATCGGAAAATGGCACCTTGACGGTGGAGACTATTTTGGTCTTGGAAGATGCCCCGAAGGTTGGGATAAAAAATATTGGTATGACATGAAAACATACTTAGACGAACTAAGTGAAGCTGATAGGATTATCTCAAGACAATCAAAAACTTCATTTAATGAAGACATGAGTGAAGAATTTACATATGCTCACCGTTGCTCAAACAGAGCAATTGAATTCATTGAAGAGAACAAGGACAAAGACTTTTTACTAGTTGTTTCATATGACGAGCCACATGGGCCTAGCCTCTGCCCTGCTCCATATAACACAATGTATGACGGTTATAAATTCGATGATAACCCGAACTATCAAGATGATTTAAGCAAAAAACCTTTCATGCAACAATTGTGGTCAAAAGATGATATCAATGCACCTGTGGAAAAATTGAACAAGCCATCTGATGCTTTGTCTTTGTTCTTGGGGTGTAATTCATTTGTTGACTATGAAATTGGCAGAGTAACAAAAAAAATAGAAGAGCAAATCCCAAATGCAATGGTAATTTTCACTTCTGACCACGGGGACATGCTTGGAAACCATAGATTGCAAACTAAAAACGCAACAGCTTACAAAGAAGTTGCAAACATTCCTTTTATCATCAAAGGAGGAGAAATTGGAAAAGTAGTCGATTATCCTACTTCTCACATTGACTTTGCTCCAACATTCCTTGATTACTTTGATATAAATATTCCAAAAATTTTAGAAGGAAAAAGCATTCTACCTCAAATCAAAGACACTAGCATTAAAATCAACGAAGCAGTATATACCGAATTCACGAGATATGAAGTTGACCACGACGGCTTTGGCGGATTACAAATGATGAGGGCTGCAACTAGCGAAGATTTTAAATTGGTTATCAATTTACTCGACACTGATGAATTCTATGATTTAAAAAACGACCCTTATGAAGTAAATAATTTAATAAGTGATGAGAGTTACACCGAACAAAGAAACCACATGCACGATTTATTGCTCGACAACATGAATGAAACACGTGATTTATATCGTGGATATCAATGGGCAGTTCGACCTTGGAGAAAAGACAAAAAAGCTACTTGGGAAAACGACGGTTATACAAGACAGCGTGAAAACGAAGAATATGAACCACGCCAACTCGACTATGATGACGGACTTCCAATGAAAGAAGCAAAACGCAAAAAAGTCACAAACGACGTAAAAAACTAATGAAAGAGATGTAAAAAATAGATGCGAGGCATGAACTTACTTATTAAACCAGCTTCTTCAGCATGCAACCTAAAATGTCATTATTGTTTTTATAATGACTCTGCAAAAAACAGAATGGTTGAATGTTATGGAATGATGGAAGAGGAAACACTCGAGACTTTAATCAAAAACACTTTAGAATATGCAGAAGAATTTTGCACAATAGCTTTTCAAGGAGGCGAGCCAACTTTAGTTGGTCTCGACTTCTACAAGAAGCTAATGGAATATCAAAAAAAATACAATGTTAAAAAAATTCAAATTAATAATGCCATTCAAACAAATGGTACTTTGATAAATGATGAATGGGCAAAGTTCTTGAAAGAGCACAATTTTTTAGTTGGCGTTTCGCTAGATGGTCCAAAAGAATGTCATGATGCTTTTAGAATGAACAAACAAGACAAGGGTAGTTTCAATGACGTTATGAAAGGGATATCTTTTCTTGAAAAACACAAAGTAGATTTTAATATTTTATGTGTTGTTAATTCTGTTACTGCTAAAAAAATACAAAGCATATATAGTTTTTATAAGAAGAATAAATTTGAATATCTTCAATTCATACCATGTATCCAGCCATTTGGCGAGGAAGACGAAAAAATGCCATTCAGCCTCACTGCGAAAGATTACACAAAGTTCATGTGTACTTTGTTTGATTTATGGTATAGAGACATTGTTGAAGGCAACACAATTCACATAAGAGATTTCGAAAACTATGTAGAAATGCTTCTTGGTTACCCTCCAGAGTCTTGCGGAAAAAGCGGAATTTGCTCAATGCAATATGTCATTGAATCTGATGGTGGTTGCTACCCTTGCGACTTTTACGTTTTGGATAGATATAAACTTGGAAATGTAAATACCAACAGTTTTAAAGAAATTGACGACACAAGGAAAAATCTTCAATTCATTGAGGAATCCGGAAAATTCCACGAAAGATGTAAATCATGTAAATACATGAGAATTTGTCGTGGTGGTTGCAAGCGTTACTGCGAGCCTTTTGATGACGACGGAACACGAAAACTCAACCTTTTATGTGATGGATACTATAACTTTTTTGAGCATTGCATTGATAGACTAATGCACCTTGCAAGATCTTTTAGACCTCAATAATTTCTGTTAACAAAATGACAACCAATATGTAATAAAGGAGATTTGTAATGGAAGAATTAAGCTATCTTACATATGACAACGTTGAAATGAAAATAAATCTTTATTTACCCGAAACCACAAACGAAAAAGTTCCACTTGTTGTCTTTTTCTTTGGTGGTGGATGGAATTCAGGAACAACTAAACAATTTGAGGCACACGCTATAGAACTCTCAAGACTGGGTATAGCTGTCGCTCTACCTGATTATAGAGTTCTCTCAAAACACTCAACGACAATCGACACTGCAATAAAAGATGCAATTTACGCCATGGAATTTCTTTATAATAACGCTACTAAATATAACATTAACAACACGAAAATTGCAATAGGTGGAGGAAGTGCTGGTGGGCATCTTGCAGTATCCACTGTGTTACTGGATACATTTATTCCAAGCAATTTCAACTACAAAGACAGTGTTGAACTGCTTTTGCTATGTAACCCTGTTACCGATGTAGTAATGTTTAAGAAATTGAGCCCTGCTATAAAAAACTCAAGTTATGATTGTGAAATGATGTCTCCTGTGCATAATATTTCAGGGAAATTGCCTGACACACTAATCTTTCATGGAAATAGTGATATTACAGTTCCATTTTCCACTGCAATTGATTTTAAAAACAAGTATGAACAAAACGGTGGTTCATGCAAACTCTTTGAATACGAAAAAAGAGGACATGGTTTTTTCAACTTGAGTGCTGAAAGAGTAATTCAAGACCATTATGATGTGCTTGGTCACATGGTTAATGCTCTTTTTGAAAAGGGATTTTTTATTCATAAAGAAATCGTTTTCAAACCTAATTGAACATCAA
>CAYJBU010000150.1:0-6321 GCA_964368155.1 uncultured Eubacteriales bacterium
ATTTTTTTGCACCTCCAAAATTCGTGGTTCATGGCGGTTGCACAGAAAATTTTGCAACCTCCCACAGGGGATTTGCGCCCCTTGTAAAAAGCGAATTAACGCTAATTAACGCTTACTCAACCGGTCTCACCTGATCAAGGTCAAGATCAGCCGGGGTTTCTTGTCCAAACATTGAAACAACTACTCTTACAGTTCCTGCTGTGAGGTCTATATTTTGTACTGTTCCGATAAATCCATCAAATGGATCTCCGACGAGTTGGACTGTGTCGCCGACTTCATAGGAAACTTTGACGCTTCTCTTCTCAACACCAAGTCTTGCTACTTCTTCATCCGAAAGAGGGATTGGATCTGTTGTTGTTCCAACAAAGCCTGTACATCCTCGAATGTTTCTGACAGCGTACCAAGATTCGTCAGTTACAATCATTTTTATTATGACATAACCTGGGAAAATCTTTTGTTCGATTTCTTTTTCCTGACCGTTTTCACCGATTTCAACGATGATTTCAGTAGGAACTCGAATTTCCTTAATGTAGTCTTGAAGATTACGATTTTCTACAACTTTTTCAAGAGTTGACGCCACCTTATTCTCATAACCGGAATAAGTGTGCACAACATACCATTTTGCTTCTTCAGACATTGTTATTCCTCCGTTTGTAAAATTATTTTTAGTAAAAGGAACTTACGCAGCGGTATTCATAACAAGTCCTAACAGCTGCATGAATACAGTGTCTAAAAGAAAGATAAATGTTCCCAAAATAAGAATTGTGACTAAAACAACACCCATGTTCTTAAAAACAGTGTCAGTAGAAGGCCAAGCTATTTTTTTAAGCTCACCTTTAACATCACGAAAAAACTTGGACATTTTTTTGCCAACAGAAGTAAAGAAATTAGGTTTAGTTGCTTCAGCTTTTTTTCCTGACATAATTTACCTCCAACTTATTTTGTTTCTTTGTGAGATGTGTGCTTTTTACAGAACTTGCAATATTTGTTCATTTCAAGTCTGTCTGGGTCGTTTTTCTTGTTTTTGTTTGTGTTGTAATTGCGTTGTTTGCACTCTGTGCAAGCTAGTGTGATTTTTACTCTCATAACGGCACCTCCCGTTTCACGGAATATAAATTTTTGTCGGTATCTCTTGACTTTACATCAAGAATCCACCATTTGCCTCCCTCAAAAAGGGCAGAAAAAAAAGAACCCCTTTATTCGAGGTATAGATAGTATATCATATAGTAGCGAATTTGTCAAGGTGAAAATTGCATTTAAAATCTTCTGCCCCAAAAGAGTGGATTATGTTATTAAACAAGGCAGACTACGACGTTAAACTCACGTGTTACCATGAGGACAACGCAGTTTAATGGCATATTATACTCTAGTGGGGCGAGTTGGGATTATATCGGTCAGGCTAAACTGCTAAAACCTTTAATGTCGGGAATGTCTAAAGAATAGGACTTCACTCTAACTAAATCGGTTCCGTTGTTTCCTCCGGTACTGTTCCCCTCGACTGTATAAACTGTGTCGCCGTCTACGTTTATCACAATTCCAATGTGATCCATCATCATAACATCGTCGTCGCCGTTGTCATCTCCCCAATCGAAATAAATAAAATCCCCACTTTTTGGGACATATGTGCCGTCATTTTCAAAATATCTACCGAATTGATTTGCAAATCTCGCATGAGATCCTGCTCCCGATCCACTGTCATAAGGATGACCAACATCTGTGTTGGGACCTTTTGAAAAAAGGTAATCAACATCTTTTTCATAACCAGCCTGATTTGCAACCCAGCAAACAAAAACAGCACACCATTCATATCTTTGATTTCCCCAGCCAAACCATTGCGCGTATTTCAAATAGTCGTTTCCAACTTCATTTAGAGCTATAAGTGCAACTTCGCTGTAATCATATAAAGAAGGAGTGAAAATCTTTGTGGAAGTGTTTTGAGTGGAAAGAGGTAAAAAAGTATGATTATTAGTGTTTTCAATTATAGGTTTGTCATTCTGCTTTTGTTGAATTTTCATTTCTTCAACAAAAAGGTAACCACCACAAGCAAATACAAATAGTGAAAATATTAAAACAAGAAAATTGAAAAAAGTAAAATGATTAACTTTTTTTCGATGTTTTTTCTTTAAAGGATTAACATTATCGTTGATAAAATCAATTCCCGAAGCCATCACAACACCCCATCACATATAAAAAATATAAAGCTGGGCGCAAAGCATAAATAAATGCAAGAGCCGTTAATACTCTTAAGCATTATATGTGGTTTACGCAATATCTCTTTGTATTAAAAATATGAAATAATTTGATGAATTATTCTGATTTAAGATGATTATATTAACTTGTGTTTACACCATTTCCCACTTATAAAGCGCATAATAAAGATAGCTGTTCTGACGCCCCATTCACTATACATTGCGTACCAAATTCCCTCAATTCCAAAACCAAAAGAAATTCCCAAAATATAACCGACTACTACTCTGAACAACCACATTGAAAGCATTGAAGCGATTGAAGTGAATTTACCATCACCAGAGGCACGAAGAACATTTGGCAAAACAAAGCTTGTTGGCCAAATGATAGGTGATACAATTGCAGCTACTAAAATAATTCTAAAAATTGATGGTACAATTTCAGCCGGAGCAGAGAAAATCCCCACAAAGAAGGAGAAGAATATCAAGACTATGCACGAGGAGATAAGCATCAAAAACGCAGAAACTCCAATTAATGATTTGGTGAATTTTTTTGCGTCTTTGATGTCATTGTTCCCCATACACTGTCCAATAACAGTTACTGCTGTTGTTCCCATTGCACCGCCTGAAAGTTGAATTAGGGAATTTATTGAGTTTGACAATGCATTGATTGACATGGAAAGTGTTCCGAGTTGCACCACAAAAGTTTGAGTGAGGATTTTCCCTCCATGAAAAAACATTTGCTCTGTTGCAAGTGGAATTCCAACAGTTAGAATTCTTTTTGCAAGTGTGAAGTCGAAGATGAATAACTCTTGAGGTTTAATAGAAAACGTAGGACTGCGCTTCAGCAATAGATACAAAGCAAACAACGCACCGAGAATTCTTGAAACATTAAGCGAGACGGAAAGTCCAAGAACTCCCATGTTTAGTAAATTAATGAAAAGGAAGTTTAGCAAAATATAAACAGTGTTCGTTACAATGGAAATGGACAAAGAACCTTTTGTGTTGCCTGCTCCTCGCATTGCGCCTCCTATTGCTGAATAAATCGCAAAAGCAGGGTATGATAAAAAACTCCCCATAGAGTATATACCGGCATTGTAAAAAACGTCTGGCTCTGCATTTCCAAAAAGAAACGACAATAAGGGAGCTTGGAACAATAGCAAAAGTACTGAAATGAAAATCGCTGCGCCTCCTGTAGTCAATACAGATTGCGATGCAGATTTTGTCATCATAGGTAATTCGCCACGACCCTTATATTGTGCAACTATGACGGTTCCACCTGTCGCAATAGCCATTATCACGTTTAGTAAAAACAGGTTAATCGAATCTACTGTACTTACTGCGCTGACAGCGGATAATCCTGACGAACTAATCATAGCAGTGTTTAGCATGTTCAAAGCGGTAACAAAAGCTTGGTCTAACAATACAGGAAAAAAAATCGCCAATATTTGTTTGTAAGACATGGAGTTTCCGCTTAATATTTTAGTTAAAAAAGAATCTGTTCGTTTTCTTAATCCATTCAAAGTGAAACTCCTTCGTTAAAATTAAGTAAATTTTTGAAAGCTTACTTGTCTATTCTACCATATCTGCGTAAAAATGCAAGTTTATTGTCATATTAATGAGAAATGTATGTTAAAAAAAATTTTCGCTAATACGAAACGAATCACTTCTCTTTCAAGCGCTAATATTAGCCTTGCAATTCTGTTGCTATAGGTGTATACTTTAAAATAGAAAAAAGAATGGAGAATACTATGGAAAAAATATCAATTGTTGTACCTTGTTATAATGAGCAAGAAGTATTACCTCTGTTTTATGACGAGATTTGTAGAGTCTCTAATGATATGACTATTAAGTACGATTTGGAATTTGAATTTGTTTTTGTAAACGATGGCTCGAAAGATGACACACATTCAATAGTAAAAAAATTGAGCAAAGAAGACAGCAGAGTTCATTATATATCATTTTCCAGAAATTTTGGAAAAGAAGCCGCAATATTTGCTGGGTTAGAAAGAACAAACGGAGACTATGTTTGTATAATGGATGCTGACTTACAAGACCCTCCTTTGTTGGTAGAAGAAATGTATTATGACGTGAAGCACAATGACTTTGATTGTGTCGCAACAAGACGTGCAACCAGAAAAGGTGAACCTAAAATTCGCTCTTTTTTTGCGAATTGTTTCTATAAACTGATGAACAAGATTTCTGATACAGATATTGTAAGTGGAGCAAGAGATTTTAGATTGATGAACCGAAATATGGTTGATGGAATTTTAAAACTAAAAGAATATAACAGGTTTTCAAAAGGAATTTTTGGCTGGGTAGGTTTCAACACAAAATGGATAAGTTATGACAATGTGGAACGAGCAGCAGGCAAAACTAAATGGTCATTTTGGAAACTATTCGCTTATTCGCTAGAGGGGATTTTTGCATTTTCTACACTGCCTTTGGCTTTTTCGTCTATTTTGGGCATGCTCATATGCATTGCAGCGTTCATTTATATGGTGGGTGTTTTGATAGGCACATGGATTTGGGGAAACCCTGTAGACGGGTATCCCTCGTTAGTGGTAATCATGTTATTCGCTTGTGGCATTCAATTATTTTCACTTGGAATCATCGGACAGTATATTTCAAAACTATATATGGAGACCAAAAACAGGCCGATATATATCGTAAGAGAAGAATCTAAAAAAATAGAAACAGATAAAAATCCAGATGAATGATATAAGTTCATACAACAAGGGGTTGTCGCATTAAGGAAAAAATCCTATTTAACGAAAAAACAAAACCCTACACTCGACATTTATATCGCATTATCACTGCGTTTTGTTAATTCTCTCATTTTTAACAAGTAATTGCATATCTCTTTATCATCATTATGGTTATATGTGAAGTTCAATTTATCTGCAACTTCTTGCGAGATGAGTCGGAACAAATCACAGGCACAAAATATAGAGTTCCAAAAATTATCAAAATCACTGTCTGAATATACTTTTGTGTATTGCTCATAAATATCACTGCTTAAATAATCTTTAAAATACTTTCCCCACATGCCTGTATTCACAGCAAAGTTGTACTGCGTTCCAATATACCACTCGAGCATTTTATCAAGGCTTGAAAGCACAGTTTGTGAATACATTCTTTGAGAATAGGAAAGTTGCTCTCTAACAATCCCTTTCGCTACATTGTTAAGACACCACCAAAATTCATTGCAACAACCGTTATACTCTTCTTTTGTCGGTTTTTTCACGTGATATACTCTGTCACTTGAGGGAGGAATATCTGCCAATATATTATCTTTGTCAAGAAGAGGGGCGCAAAGTGAATCATTTAACAAGTCTCTAATTCCAGTTTCAACAGTCATGATGTTAAGGTCTATTCTGTTACCGTCTTTAAATAAAATCAGCCATGTATAAGATTTTGTGTTATCATGATTTTCACCCCAACCAAATTCTTTTGAATCTGGTTCTTGTAATATCGCTACTTCTCCGAAATCGCAAATCCAGTTTTTACAGTCTAAGAAGGGCGCAATGTCTGTCACTAGGTAAACAATGTCAAAATCCTGAAATACATCTTTTTTAACATTTGGATTAGCACGAGAACCATTCATATAAACTGCTCGTATGACATCGTTATCCTTTGCAGTTTTTAGTATTATGTCAAACATTTCAATATCAACTCTCATAGTGAAAATCCTTTCCGGTTGATATGAATTTCTATTCCATATCTATAAATTGCTTTTCGTTGCTCAAAATAGTTTTAACATAGCAGTTTTTTGCTTTGCTGATATAATAATCCTTTTTGTCTTGTGGAATGTCAGCAATAATCTCAATTTTTGTGTAGATTTTGCTTATTCCCTCTTCATCGTTGTTCATGTCAGCTGAAATAATAACATCGTCGAACTCTACTTGGTCTTTCATCAAGGAGTGTCTAACGTTTACACTCATGCAAGAAACCAGACCTGCTAAAAGAAGTTGACTTGGTTTAAAATCTGTTCCTAAACCGCCTACTTCCACAGGTTGCCCAGAATAGATTGGTCGTACTGTCGGGCTTTCGCTCACCACTATTTCTGTTGTGTATTTGTTGTCTTTAGCTCTTGAAATAATCATATTAATACTCCATTCCGCCGCTTCGCATC
>CAYJBU010000151.1:0-6296 GCA_964368155.1 uncultured Eubacteriales bacterium
GCATTAAAATATTCTTGAAAAAGTTTTTTTTGGGGTTTAAGTATTTCCATAACATTACTCCTCATCTCATAAAACAAAGAAATTAAAATTTCAAATTAATTTTTGCGAGCACAGCAGGAGTATACACGCCTGAAAATCCTACCTAATGGCAAATGTTTTTTATGAATAGACAGCTATATTCGTCCCGTTTTCATTGTATATATATTTAAAACTAACCAATCAACATTTTACCCTCTGGATATACTGTACTTCCCACTTTTTTTGCATTGATTAAAATTGCTATTCCAAATGATGCTGGGCCTACCCTTCCTAAAAACATTGTGACAATAACTATTATTTTTCCAATTGGGTTAAGCGACGAAGTTAACCCTGCCGATAATCCCACAGTTCCAAAGGCTGAAACAGATTCAAACATAATGTCTAATGTTCCAACCAAACCGCCAAAGTAACTCAATAAAAGCAAATCAACTACAACTATTACAATACCCATCGAGACAACAGTTAAAGCTTTATAAACTGTCTTAGTGACAAATCTGTGACCGAGCAACACAACCTCTTCCCTACCCTTTATCGTTGAAATAACGGTAGATACAATCACAATGAATGTTGTAACTTTTATTCCACCAGCGGTTGATCCCGGACTTCCACCAATAAACATCAACCCTATTGTTAGCATTTTAGTCATGTCATTTTCTGCACCAATATTTACAGATGCAAATCCAGCAGTTCGTGTGTTTACCGATTGGAAAATCGAAGCAATTATTTTCTCAAAAAAATTCAAATCTTTTAATGTGTAGTTGTATTCTAAAATAAAGAAAATAACAGCACCAATTAAAAGCAACCAAGCCGAAACTCTTAAGCAAACTTGAGAGTGAAAACCTAGTTTTACATAACCTTTTTTCTTAAATCTTCCATAAACTTTGTTTGTATAAATGTCTTGGATTACTAAAAACCCAAGAGAACCGACGAATATTAATCCAGAAATTGTTAAAGAAACAAGTGCGTCGCCAACGAAGGCAGTTGCGCTTGAATTCCCGGGAATAAACCCTAAAACATCAAAACCAGCGTTACAAAAAGCAGAAATTGATACGAAAATCGCAGCCCATACTCCAGTCGCTCCATAATTCGGAACAAATCTAATCATTAACAGTAAAGAGCCAATAAGCTCACAGGTAAATGTTACGATGATAACGACCCTTAAAAGAGAAGTAATATTTAAACCATTAACACCCGAAGCCTCACCAAAAACAAGTAAATCACGATATCCTAATTTTTTTCTCATCAAGAGCGTGAATGCAGTTGCAAATGTAGCAAATCCCAAGCCTCCGACTTGAATTAGTAATAAAATAACTGCTTGTCCAAATAGTGAAAATGTGCTATAAGTATCGAATAAAGACAAACCGGTAACGCAAGTTGCCGAAGTTGCCGTGAAAATTGCGTCTAGTGGTGCTACAGGTTGCCCTTTTGATGCAAATGGTAAAGTTAGAAGAAATGCGCCTATCAAAATAACGATGATAAAACTGCTTACAATCAATCTTGACGGAGGCATTTTTTTAATATATTCTCTTATAAATTCAATCATTTAATCCCGCCATTTCTATAGCATTTCAACTTATTTTAGATAGATAATTACATGTTAAAATGCTTAAAGTAACTTGACTTTCCTCATATAGTTTAGTAAGCAAAAGTTAAGTTTCAATATATACCACTAAATATTTTATTGTTTAACTTGATAAAGAGTTTGGTTTATGTTAATATATAAAAGTTAGAATAACGCTTTGGCATTAACTGCCTTATATATTAATTTGGCAACCGCAGTTCCAACAATACAGCAAACCACTGCCTCAACAACAGCGTTTAACAACACAAAAGAAACTAAGTATATCCCAAAATCCGCACCTACTATTGCAATGAACTCGGGTGTTGTAGAGAACAAAAAGTAAAACGCTGACATAAAGAAAATAGTGTTTAATGCCGCGCCCGAAAAAGAAGCTGCTAGATAAGGTAATATTGAGTCGCTAAATCTCTTAACTCCTTTGTAAATCAAACCTGCACCAAATCCCATTAATACTCTAGGAACAATGCACATAATTCCATAAAACCAAGGGTTTATCGCAAAAAAAGTAGTGCCTAATGGGTCTCCAAGAAACGCTTGAAGGAAACTCGTTACACCAAAAACGCCTCCTAATATTGCACCAGCTCCGGGGCCTATAACTATTGAACCAATAACGACAGGAATCGATTGAAATGTTATAGACAAAGCTCCTGTTCTAAAATATCCTAATGGAGTAAATTGCATTAACAAAATTATCGCCGATAAAATTGCAATTTCGGTCATGTATAATATTTTTTTTCTTTCCATTTTGCACCTCGATTTTTGTAATATATTAAAAGAATTGGGGTTTATGATTTTTTAAACTACTGGTAAAAATTTTCGGTGTTACAACCGAGATTATCTATTTCAGCTTAGATGGTATATTATCCCATCTAAAAATTGCTGCTTACAAAGAAAGGAATGTCCATATCTATGATAAAACTTTTAGCATTTGACTTAGACGGAACAATACTTTTGGATCACACTACGATTCCAGAAAAAAACATGTCCGCATTAAAAAAAGCACACGAAAAAGGTATTATTATTGTTCCAACAACAGGAAGAATAAAATCTTTTATCCCAAAATTTATCACTGACATTGAATTTATTAAATATGCAGTAACTTCTAACGGTGGTGGAGTGTATAATATACGCACAGATGAATGTATATATGAATCACTCATCGACGCAGACAAAGCACTAGAAGTATTAAACGTCATAGAAGAGCATGATTTGTTTACTGAATACTATGTAAACGGAGAAGCTTATGCTTATAATATTGATGTCGATAGTGCGATAATAAAACACCAAATGCCTGAGAAAAAAAGATTGTTTATCAGCAAAGATTATAGACGCTTTGATGATACTCGTGAATTTTTAAATCAAAAGAAATATCAATTTCAAAAAATTAATTTAAGTTTTGTTCCAGAAAACATAAGAACTTACATAAAAAAAGAAGTTGATAAGCTAGGTGGTTTATGTGTAACTACTTCCTTAGGAGATAATTGGGAAATTAATCACATGAACGCAACAAAAGGTGAAGGAGTTAGGGCTCTTTGCGAATATTTAGGAATAACTAAAGACGAAGTTATGACTATTGGAGACAATGATAACGATTTATCAATGATTAAATGGGCTACTCATTCAGTAGCAATGGGAAACGGAATTGACGAAGTAAAATCTGCAGCGAAGTACATCACAGATAATTGCGAAGACTGCGGATTTGCAACTGCTGTTGAAAAATACGCTTTACAAGACTAACTCCATTATTCTGGTCATAGTTTTTAGTTCCATTTTTTCATAAAACTTAATCGCACTTTGATTGAATTCCCAAACATTAAGATTAATTGCATCAAAATCATTTTGAGATATTGCATATTCTCTTACTGAATTAAAAAGAGTTTCGCCAATGTGATTTCCACGAAAACTTTCATCAACGCACAAATCATCGACGAATAGAATTTTGCGTGATTTGGCACTATCGGTTTCATTAACTTCTCTGATGTAACAAATACAATATCCTACAATTTTATTCTCCGAGTTGGTAGCACTAAAAACTACCGACTCGGGTTTATTTATTATGTCCTCAACTTGAACTCTGTCATATTTCCTTGACTCACTTTTAAACAGGTCAGGTCTGCCAAGATGATGTATTTCTTGTATCTGAAACAAAATATTTGCAATTTCATTTGCATCATTCAAATTAGCAAGCCTAACAGCAAAATCACTCATCTATTTATTTCCTTTAGATTTAATATATTCATCCATAGCAGTAGCAGCTGTTTTTCCAGCTCCCATAGCAAGAATTACTGTAGCAGCTCCTGTTACTGCGTCTCCACCGGCATAGACTCCCTCTCTTGAAGTGAGCCCGTTTTCGTCTGTGATTATTCCACCCCATGTCTCAGTTTTTAATCCTGTGGTTGTGGCTTTAATAAGCGGATTAGGCGATGTCCCGATTGAGATGATTACACTGTCTGCTTCAATGACAAATTCAGAACCCTCTTTTTCGACAGGTCTTCTTCTTCCTGATTCATCTGGTTCTCCAAGTGTCATTTCAAGACATTTGATGCCAGAAACTTCCGATTTATCATTTCCAAGAACCTCAACTGGGTTGTTAAGAAGTTTAAAAATAATTCCCTCTTCTTTTGCGTGTTCAATCTCCTCACGTCTAGCAGGTAATTCAGCTTCTGAACGTCTGTATACTATGTAAACATCTTTTGCTCCTAAACGCTTTGCACATCTAGCAGCGTCCATTGCGACATTTCCTCCACCTACAACAACAACTTTTTGAGCCTGATGTATCGGAGTATTTCCCTCTTTTTGATACGCTTTCATAAGATTCACTCTTGTTAGAAACTCATTTGCAGAGTAAACTCCTTTTAAGTTTTCACCTGGAATTCTCATGAACTTAGGCAATCCAGCACCCGAACCGATAAAAACAGATTCAAATCCGCTCTCCATAAGTTCGTCAACCGATAAAATTTTTCCCATAACCATGTTGGTTTCAATTTTAACGCCTAAAGATTTTAGTATATCAATTTCTTTTTGAACAATAGCTTTTGGAAGTCTAAATTCTGGAATTCCATATACTAAAACGCCTCCAGCTAGGTGAAGTGCTTCAAAAATAGTAACATCATATCCCTTTTTAGCTAAATCTCCAGCACAAGTTAATCCCGCAGGCCCAGAACCTATAACAGCCACTTTATGACCATTGCTCTCCGGCTTTATCGGCTCTTCTTTGCAGTTTTCATTGTGAAAATCAGCAACAAATCTCTCTAATCTTCCTATTCCTACAGGGTCTCCTTTTTTTCCTCTTATACATCTTTCTTCGCATTGGGTTTCTTGAGGGCAAACTCTTCCACAAACCGCAGGCAAAGAACTTGACTTTGCAATGATTTGATATGCACTTTCAAAGTCGCCATTTGCGACTTCTGTGACAAACTCAGGTATATCTATACAAACAGGACATCCTGCAACACATGGTTTGTGCTTACAATTTAAACATCTTTGTGCTTCGTCAATCGCCTGTTCTTTAGTATATCCCAACGACACTTCCAAAAAGTTAGAATTTCTTATATTTGGGTCTTGATGTGGCATTGGGTTTTTCTTCAATGACATATTTGGCATTAGTGATACTCCATTCCGCCGCTGTGTCCTTTTCCATGCGGCACTTGTTCTTCAATATTTTATTTAACCTCAGCATTTAAGAGATTACAATTATCTTCATACGCTTGTCTTTCAAAGTCTTTGTACATGCTTGAGCGTCCCATAGCTTCATCAAAATCTACTTCATGACCATCAAAGTCAGGACCATCTACGCAAGCAAATTTTGTTTTACCTCCAACGGTCAAACGACATCCACCACACATTCCGGTTCCATCAATCATTACCGGATTCATGCTAACCATAGTCTTAATTCCATACTCCTTGGTTAGCTGAGCGACAAACTTCATCATAATAAGTGGGCCAATAGCAACGACTTCGTCATATTCATTTCCAGCTTCAATCAATGCTTTTAAAGCATTTGTAACCAGCCCTTTTTCTCCATAACTTCCATCGTCAGTCATAATTTTCATCAAATTACTAACATCAGAAAATTCATTCTCTAAGATTACTAAATCCTTATTTCTAAATCCAACAATTGAATGTACTTCTGTCCCTTGTTGATGGAATTTTTTAGCAATTGGATACGCAATAGCACAACCTACTCCACCACCTACTACAGCAACTTTTTTAACTCCCTCGGTATGAGAAGCAACCCCCAAAGGTCCAACAAAATCTCTAATAAAATCATTTTCATTTAACTGATTAAGGCGAATAGTAGTTGCTCCTACTATTTGATATATTATCGTAATAGTTCCTTTTTCTCTGTCAAAATCGGCAATTGTCAAAGGAATTCTCTCTCCTTCGTCATCAACACGAAGAATGATAAATTGCCCAGGCTCGGCTTTTTTTGCAATCAAAGGAGCTTCTATTTCCATTAGTGTAACAGTTGGGTTTAATTCTTTTTTTGTAATAATTTTATACATATTAAATTGACTGTCCTTTCATAGAGACACATAAATTAGGTACGTAATTAATATACCTAAATCCATGTTTATATTCTTAGAAGTAAAATATTAGCAACAAAGCATTAATTTCCTTTTAAGTATTATCACTTTATTATAACAAATTATTAATTAAAAATCAATCAAAAGTTTAT
>CAYJBU010000152.1:0-6274 GCA_964368155.1 uncultured Eubacteriales bacterium
TTCGCCAAATAAATTTTTATTGACAATATACTCATAATATTTACTTGTCGGAGTCCCTGCAACAAAAAAGTTATACAACCATAAATGTTGCTGTTGCGTTTCACCTAATCACAATTTTATTTGTTATATTTATATAATAGGTACTTTTCGGGGAAAAACAACTAAAAAACGGGCTTGACAAAACGGAAAATTTGTGGTATTTAACAAGTTAGGTTCCTTAAGGTTCCTAACTTGTTAAATACACAAAAAATTAGGTTCCTAAATCTGTTAAAAAGCACCTTGTTTTAACGATTTTAGGAACCTAATTTTTTCCGGTTTTTTGTTGATTTTAAGCCGTTTTTAAAAAATTAGGAACCTAAAACTTAGACGTAAATATTTTAGGTTCCTAACTTGTGTTTTTAATAAAAACTATCACTTGCAATTTGCGACAAATTATTGCAAAAAGCTATAACTTGTGCTATAATCTATTTTAGATAATTATATTATTTGCATGGAGGTATGCATTTTGGTATTGAGCGAAGTAATAAAAAAAGTGCGTTTAGAGCTTGGATTATCGCAAGAAGCTTTAGCAAGAGAGCTACATGTGGGCTTTTCGGCAGTGAACAGATGGGAAAATAATAAGACAAAGCCTAATAGAATTGCAAGGCATGTTTTAATTGAGTTTTGTAAAAAGAATGATATAGATAGCGAATTGGTTTCGTATTTGGAAAGCTTAAAATAAAAAATAGTCAGTCTATTGCTTGACTGAAAGAATCGAGGAACAAATGTCTATTAATACTAAATTTTTCACTAATGAACCAGATAGAGATTTATATACAAGATTTGATACAATGCTCCGAGCAAATACAGAATTTTTTGATGTTTTAGTCGGATATTTTAGGACAAGTGGTTTTTTTAAACTATATCCCGCTTTAACAGACGTAAAAAAGATGCGTGTTCTTGTGGGGTTAAATGTAGACAATAAAACTATCGAAATCATTGAACAAGCAAAAACAGAACTTAGCAGTGAAGTAATATCAACAAAAAAAGCCAAAGATATGCTTGAACAAGCAATTATTAACGAACTTGAAAATTCTGATGACCTTTCAGATATTGAAAAAGGGGTCAGAACTTTTGTGGACTGGCTAAAATCCGGCAAAATCGAAATGAGAATGTACACTAAAGCAGCTATACACGCTAAGTTGTACATCATTCGCAAAGATCCGAGTTTAAGCCCGGATTTTGCAGGCAGTGTTATAACTGGATCTTCGAATTTTTCTTTAGCAGGGCTAAAAAACAATTTGGAATTTAATGTTGAACTTAGAGATGATTCTGATAGAGAATTTGCACAAGAAAAATTCAATGAATTATGGGATGAATCTACTGATATAAAAGATTTGTATATTGAAACAGTCAGTGAAAAAACATGGCTTAGAGATAATATTACGCCATATGAAATTTATTTGAAAACCATATATGAATTTTTTAAAGAGGAAATTAATTCCGACAAAGAATCGGTAGACGACCTCGTATTGCCCGATGGATACATGAAACTGCAATATCAGCTTGATGCTGTAAATCAGGCGAAAAAGAAACTTGAGACATATGGCGGTGTATTTATTGCTGATGTTGTCGGTCTTGGAAAAACATATATATGTGCAATGTTGGCGAAGAGCTTAAAGAAAGGGCATAATAAATTAATTATATGTCCACCTGTTTTAAAAGATTACTGGGATAGTGTACTAAAAGAGTTTGATGTGGTTGCGGATGTCGAATCTCTTGGTAAATTAGATTCGATAATCGAAAACAAAAAGAAACTGTCTCGCTATGAATATATATTTGTTGATGAAGCTCATAGATTTAGAAATTCGAACACGGAAGGATATAGTCAACTACACGAGATTTGCAAAAACAAAAAAGTAGTGTTGATATCTGCAACACCGATTAATAACTATGCAACAGACATAGAAAATCAAATATACCTTTTTCAACAAAAGCATAATGGAACAATTATGCCAAATGAAAAAAATATTGAAGTTTTTTTCTCTAAATTGAATTCTAAACTGAAAAAACTTGAAAAGGACACACCGGAATATAAGATGTGCCTGCGTCAAAATTCTGAAATGATTAGAGACCGAATTTTGCGCCATGTTTTAGTGCGTAGAACACGAAAAGAAATTATTGAATATTACAAAAACGACCTTGAAAATCAAGGTTTAAAGTTTCCGAAACTTGGTGCACCAATACCTTTAGAGTATAATTTCGATAAAGACGTTGATTCATTGTTTAAATCTACAATGAATGTTATCAATGGGTTTAAATACGCACGATACCAACCGTTACTATACTTAAAAAACAATGATAAGTTTGCCACCATGCTAACTTCGCAGCGTAATATGGGTGGCTTTATGAAATCTATTTTAGTTAAACGATTAGAAAGTAGCTTTTATGCTTTCAACCGTACGTTAGATAGGTTTATAGAATCATATGAAAAGTTTATTGCAATGTACAATTCTGGTGATGTGTATATAAGTAAAAAAGTTAATGTTTACGATTTGCTCGATAATGGGAATACGTCTGCACTTTTGAAAATGATAGAAGATGAAAAAGGGCAGCACTTTGAATCTACAGAGTTTAATGATATGTTTTTACCTTCATTGCAAATTGATTTGGCAACTTTAAAGGAATTGCGAGGCCATTGGCAAAAAATTGAGGTTGATCCTAAAATTGAAACACTAAAAAGCGAACTTCAAAGCAATAAGATATTTAAAAACAACAAGGTTATTGTGTTTACTGAAGCTGCCGACACAGCTAATTATCTTGGAAAATGCTTGAAGGCAACATTTGGAGATAGGCTTGTGGTTTTTACCGGAGCATCAAATAATTATCTAAAGCAAGAGATTGAATATAGCTTTAACCCGAAATATGATGATAATGATACTATAGATAAATTTGATATTCTGATAACAACAGATGTTTTGGCAGAAGGTATAAACTTACATCGTTCCAATATTTTAATAAATTACGACTTGCCATGGAATCCTACAAGAATTATGCAAAGAGGCGGGCGCATAAATCGTGTGGGCTCAAAGCATGATGAGATTTTTATATACAATTTTTTCCCCACAGCGCAATCGGATGCAAACTTACCACTTAAGGATCGCATTTTAACAAAACTTCAGTTATTTCACGATACATTGGGAGAAGATTTTAAATACCTATCTGATGCAGAAGAAGTATCTACGCATAAGCTGTATGAAGATTTAACAAGCCAAATTTCTGATGAGAACGAGGAGAGTACGAACCCGGAACTTTTCTACCTATCACTAATTCGCAATATACGTGATAATGACGAATTTTTATTTAATGCTATAAAAACTCTTCCATTAAAAGCGAAAACAGGAAAATATTCAAATCTAATAAATCAGCAGGAAACTATAACGTTTTTGAGGCAAGGGTATAATAAACGCTTTTATAAAACAAGCTCAAACGAAACTGCCGAGCTTACTTTTATGGAGGCAATAAACTATATAAAATCAGAAAAAGAAGATAAATCTTTTTCAGTAGGCGAAGTGTTTTTCAATCAATTATCAAAAAACAAATCTGCTTTTGAAACATCGTTGTTAGAGGAAAATGAGACTGTAATTATAAAAGGTCATGCGACAGGAAACGATGCTAAAATTGTAAAACTTTTGCGGTCATTTATATCCTGCAATAAATTTACAGATGACGAAGAAGACAATATAAATAGAATGATTGAAGTGTGGGATAATGGTGAAGTGCCATCTAAGATTTCAAAAGACATTTTAAAGGCTATAAAATCAGCACTCGGTCCAATTGAAGCGTATAAAATTGTTGTTGGGCTACTACCTAAAAGCTATATGGAAGACAGTAAAGAACAACAAACAACAAAATCATCAAAGCGAAAAGTTATTTTATCCTGTTTTATGAAAGAGGAGAACTAATAAATGGAAACGAAAATTAAACTGTTTAATGAAATTCTAACTTCTGAATTTTCAACAGACAATTACAAAACTTTTGTTGCAGAGTTTTTTAATGAGCCGGAATGGATTTTAAGTGATCAAAGAAAAGATTACTGGAATTGGTCTGAATTCTCAGTGTTTATAGAAGGTTATATACATTATGCTAACTATAAAGGTAGCGATAACAACAAAGTTTCTGTTTATGCGGTTGAGATGAAAAAGGGGCAAAACATAGACAGAGCACGAAGTGCGCAACGTAATTTTGTTATAAAGTTAATTGAGAATAGCAACTCGCAAGCAGCGATAGTTGCGTTTTACTCAGCTGATGATTACAAAAAATGGCGTTTATCATTTGTTAAACTTGACGCTGAATTTGCGAATGGCAAGCTTAAAAATAAAATTACTCCTGCCAAAAGATATTCATACCTTGTTGGGGAAAAAGAACCTTGCCACACAGCACAAAAGCGTTTACTTACAATATTAAATAACGACAAAACAAATCCAACATTAGAAGAGATTGAAGAGGCATTCTCTGTTGAAAAGGTAACAAAAGAGTTCTTTGAACAATATAAAAACAAATATATTCAGCTTAAAGAGCATCTTGAAAACAATGCAGATTTCATGGAAGAGGCCGAAAGACACAGGTTTACAGCAGAGCAATTCTCTAAAAAGTTGATGGGGCAAATTGTATTTCTATATTTTGTGCAGAAAAAAGGTTGGCTTGGTGTTAATGCACTGCCAAAGGTAATAAACGAAAAGAAATACGCAGACTCATTTTACACAATGCCTTTATCACGTAGATACATCATGGAGAAAGTTTATAAAAAAACCGCACCAGATGTATATCGTTTACATAGTAGTGAAGTTGCAAATTTAGCTGTTGATGAAGAAGAAATACTTGCGAAAATTATGAAGGGTGAGCCATGGGGAACAGGCCCTCGCAACTTTATGCGCGAGCTATATGTAGCAAGCTCAAAAAAAGGTGCGAATTATTTTGACGATTACCTTGAACCGCTTTTTTATGAGGCGTTAAACAAAAGCCGTGGGGATATTTCGTATTACTCTCGCCTACACTGTAAAATACCATTTTTAAATGGCGGACTATTTGAGGCTCTTGATAATTATGATTGGGATAACAATAAGTTTGATATTCCGAACGATATGTTTTCAAATGCAGAAACAAAAGACGAATGGGATGCAGACGGCATATTAGATATTTTTGACAGATATAATTTTACAATGAATGAAGACGAGCCTTTAGAAAAAGAAGTTGCAGTAGACCCGGAAATGCTCGGGAAAATATTCGAAAACTTGCTTGATATTAAAGATAGAAAATCAAAAGGTGCGTTTTATACCCCTCGTGAAATTGTTCATTACATGTGCCAAGAAAGCATTATTAATTATCTTGTAAATAAAACCGGGTTACTCTATGAAGATTTAAAAGATTTTATTGTATACGGCGAATTTATGCGAGACACCGATACGATGAGAGAGGCAAAAGACGGAATTGTAGATATGTTGATTTCAAACACTATTTTCGACATGAAAAATGGTGTGAATCGTCTTGTGGAAATTGACAATGCACTTAGCACGATTAAAGTGTGCGATCCGGCAGTTGGCTCCGGTGCATTTCCACTTGGCATGATAAACGAAATTGTAAAAGCAAGAGTGAATATAACATCATATTTTGCGTTATTAGAACAAAATCCAGCTAATAAAAAAATCATGTTCCAGGGATCACGCCACCCATATAAGTTAAAAATTGATACTATTAAAAACTGTATTTATGCTGTTGATATTGAGCCGTCGGCGGTAGATATAACAAAACTTCGTCTATGGCTTGCACTTTCTGTTGATGATGAAACAGACCCGAAAGCTGATGAGTACAGTTTGTTCTTGCCTACAAAAGACCCAAAACCTTTGCCGAATCTTGATTGCAATATTCGCTGTGGAAACTCGCTTATTGACGAGATAAAAGGTGTGAAACTAATACAAGAAAGCGAACTGTTTGGCGATGATACTTACAATGTTGGATGGCATCAAAATCTTTATGAAAACATATTAAAAGAGTTATTTGATGCGCAAGATAGATTGTTCGCTGAAAAGAACCATGATGAAAAAGAAAATTTAAAAACAAGAATTGCAAATATTAAAGAACATATAATTATGCAAAATATTAAAGGAACTATTGCAGAAGAGGAGTATTTTAGCACAAAAAACAGCCCCAGCCAACCATATTTTGTTTGGCAACTTGAGTTTGCCAAGGTGTTTAAAGATAATGGTGGGTTTGATGTTGTTATAGGAAATCCGCC
>CAYJBU010000153.1:0-1169 GCA_964368155.1 uncultured Eubacteriales bacterium
AGAATTTTCTAGTTTAACTTCCTTTGAAAAGGATGTTATATCTTTCTTACGCTTTGAACTGAAAGTCTCTGAATGCTTCATTTTCAAACCACTTGGATCACATATTCTCTCAGCTAAATCTAATCCAAAATCTTTGTTGCAGTACTTTCTTATATAAAAATGGGTTTGTCCATGAGATACCGCATAGCAAAGCTCTGTATTATATATTAGAAATACACCTGCTATATTTTGTCCTGCAATATCATCAATTATTTCATCAAAATCTTCACCAATGATATCCCTATAGTAGGTAATCCAACTTTTATTATCTGTATCTTTGGTATAAAAATAAAACTCTTGTGTAAACCCTTCATATTCTGCTGTAGATAAACACTCATACTTTTTTTCTTCAAGGTCTTCTATCAGAGTTTCCTTATTCTCAATAGGAATTTTAAAAATATTTAATTTCATTTTCCCCCTCCATATTTAAGTAACTTGAGAAGCAAACTGTATAATAGTCATAATACTAGAAGTTAAGCCTATTGCTCCAGTAACTTTAGGCAATACACTTTCAAGCATAGATTTCGCCAAGTTCAGATTTCTTTTCTTTGGTTCTTGTGAATTTATTTCATCTTGTATCGTTTCTATACTATCTACAATATCCTGTTTGATTTCTGCATCGTCAATTTCATCCAAACAAGACTTGATTTTTGCAACTAATTCATCAATATTAGAATCGCCTATATTGTTATTCTGCGTTGCAGTTATGCTAGCACTATCATTGGCGATGTTTAATTGAGGTTGACCACCGTTTACAATAACGGTGAATTTTTGATTTTCATCATATCCCATATCTATCATAATGTTTCTGAAATACCTTTCTATATGTTGTGAAAATGGATTTATTATTCGGCTACCAAACACATTAACTTTATCTTTCAGCTTATTTCCTGTAATATCGAGTTTTTGTCCAAAAAACCATATTTCCTTTTTATTATCAGCTAGGTACTTTAATAAAACATACGTGTTTACAATTTCTTCCTCATCTGAGATTCCCAAATTATAATTAAACCTATGATAATCTTCATTTCCTTTTATTATATCTTCTGCCGATAATGCTTTAACTTCTAGTGAAACAATATAGTCTTTTATCAATGGTGTATTATCTATAAAATATATATATTTTTCCA
>CAYJBU010000153.1:1179-6210 GCA_964368155.1 uncultured Eubacteriales bacterium
GCATTTACTAGTCGGTTTGCTATGCTTCTAAAGTCTGAACTTATCTTTTTTAAATCTTTTTTGTTAATACTCATCTGTCATCACCCCACAGAAGGGACAATAACATATCCCCATCGTTAATATTTCTGGAATTTTAGCAGATTTGTTACAGCATTTAAACTCTTTTTCAGCAAGAGTATCAATGCTTGGGTTCAATGAATTTTCCTCTACTGCTCTTGGTTTCTTTCCAGCACTGAACTTAATATTCCCTTTACTAAACTGTCTTTCCATTTTTTTCATTTCTTTGTATAGCAAATCTTGAACTGCATTTTCTATCTTTTGATTTGCCAGCTCAATCACATCATCTGTTAGATAGTTATCACTTTTCATCCCACAACTAGGGCACCATACTTCAGGCTCATCTTGATTTAAATATTCAGCACTTACTTTGAAAAGTTCCTTACACAAAGGACACTTTAACAAAATATAACCTTCTTCATCAGCTGGAATTGAAATTTCCATATTGATTTCGCTCATATTACACCTCAACCTTTCCTGTCACAACCTCATATATAAGGCTTTGACGATATTCTTTTAATTTTTTTATAATTTTTATATTTGAATTAATTACTTTATCTATATCAGTACACCTTACGTCTAGAAAGTCACAAATAGCCTTTGATTCCTCTGGATTAGATGGTACAAGTGCATCAGAATTTTTTAAAATATTTTGGGTAATGCTAAACACCTTAATGCCAGATACTTTGCTTCTAATTTGTGTTCTCCATATTGGAGTTGAAAACAAGTAGGCGAGATATCTTGAGCTAATATCCTCAATAGGGCGAGCAAGCACTGTATGAGATCCAGCAAATATGTGATTACCATCTGCATTTTTAATATAAACACAATTTCCACAGCCTTCTACATCTTCTGATGTATCACAAAATATAAAGTCATTTTCCCTAGCAATTGTATTAGCTTTTGATTCTAATAATTTTGCATCTGCATACTTTACTTCATCATGCTCCAAATCTAAGTCAAAATTATATTTTGAATGTATATCACCATAGTTAATGCAAGGGATGCCTTCTTCTAACAACTCTGCTCTAGTGATTGATAGACCTGTTCCGAACTCAAATAAATACTTGAGTTTTTTAATATCCCAACTCTCTGGGATTTCCCCAATCCATTTAACACCACTATCTTTCATTTTAACATTCTTATCTAATCCTTTTGTTACTGTTTCATAAATAAGACTTTGGCGATATTGATTTAATTTTTCGTTGGTTGTTTTTTTAGATTGTATAATAGCATCAATTTCAGCACATTTACTATCAAGGAAACTAACTATATTTTCTTGAATTTCTAATTTTTCAGGAATAGGAAGCCTCAAATTATTATATTTTTCAGCACTTATATTTTGAATTGTCGCTTGTATGAATATTTGATGTGTCCAGTCTTCATAACCTTTTGTATTTGTATAATAATACAGGAATTTGCTATTGCATATTTCTTTATTAGGTTTAAACTTAATCAAATAACCAGCAAAACAAGCATTACCGTATATTTCGTCATATAAAAAACTTTTTCCGGACGTTGCACCACTTCGAGCAAAGAGTATATCACCATGCTCTAACATATAAGTACCTCTCTCTGGCATTGAAAGTGACTGCATATTTTGAGTGATTAAGTTTCCATTTTTTTCTATATCAGTAATGCGGATATATCTAGGGAATTCTGTTGTGTAGTCCACACCAGTTGCGTTTGCTCCGTATTGCAACGGTTCACTTGTTAAATGCTTTAACTTTCTAACATCCCAACCCTCTGGGATTTCACCGATCCAATCAACGCCACTATCTTTCATTTTACGCATTCTTGAACACCGCCTTTAATACATTACTGATTTCATCTTCTTCAGCAATGATTTCTGCCATAATATCCTCACTTTTACGTGGTGGAGTATATTCATAAAAATATCTTGTAAATGGTATTTCATAACCAATTTTCTCTTTACTATTGTCCACAAAAGCATCTGGAACAAAAGGCAAGACTTCTTTTTCCATATATTCATTTATATCTTCTTTTAGTGGTACTTGCTCTGTATCTCTTTTGCTTGAATCAAGTTGTAATTTACCTTTTTTCAACACTTTATCGCCATTTTCATCATATAAAGGTCTTTCTACAGTGATTTTTGTATAGCCAAAATCTTGTGCATCAAATAATTTTGAATATTTAGGATTCGCCTTATCAAAATCTTTATATAAAGATACAATTTTTTTTCTACTAGATTCATCAATGAATTTTCTCTTGCTACCTAAAGATTTAGGTTTTTGTGGTTCGAAAAAATCAACAGCATTGATAAGCTGTATTTTTTTATTTCTTCTTGGGTTTGGTGTTTTAGATAAAATCCAAATATATGAGTAAATTCCTGTATTGTAAAATAACTGATCAGGTAAAGCAATAACAGCTTCTAGCAGATTGTTTTCTAGCACATATCTGCGAATTTCACTTTCGCCACTTCCAGCATCACCACTAAACAAAGGCGAACCATTTAAAATAATTGCAATGCGTGCATTTTCTTCAGCTTTCGCAATTAGGTTTTGCAAGAACAATAACTGACCATCACTAATTCTAGGAGCGCCTGCTACGAATCTATTATTAGGCAACTTCATTTCTTGTTCAATATACTTTTTATCTGTTTTCCATTCATGTCCGAATGGAGGATTAGTGATTAACAAGTCGAATTTTTCTCCAGCGAATTTATCATCTGAAAGTGTATTGCCTTCTCTGATATTTTTTACATCTTCACCAAGCATCAACATTTCAGCGCAACAAATGGCATAAGATTCATCATTGATTTCTTGACCATATAATTTGATGTTTTCTTCTGGAACACCTAAACCATTTTCTTTATCTGAAAACATCCTTTTTAAAGTAGTAAGCATACCACCTGTACCACAACAACCATCATAAACCCTAAGAACTTTTCCTTCTTTTTGTAACTCTTCCGAATTGTCACTCATCATAAGTTCTGTGCACAGCTCAATGATTTCTCTTGCAGTATAATGATCACCAGCTTCTGCATTAGCTTTATAAGTTCTAATAATTTCTTCGAAAATATAACCCATAGCCATTGGACTAGTTGTATTTGGATGAAAATCCACTTCTGAAAATTCTTTTACAACTTCGAATAAAATCCCTTTTTTAGCCATAAATTCAACTTCTTCTTTAAATTTCAAGTCCTTCAAAATCACTTGAACACTTGGGGAATAGGATTTAATAAACTCTAAAAAGTTTGCATCTATATTGTCACTATCACCTACCAGTTGTTCTAATGTTACGCACTTTTTATTATAGAACGGTACTCCAAATTGTTTCAAAATTGCTTGTTCAATCTGAACATCTGTTACAGCCTTATTTTTCGAGAATAATTCTAATAATTTTGCTATACCTTCATTTTGTTGTTGTAAAATACAATCAAATCGACGAATAATCGCCATTGGTATAATTACATTCCCGTATTTTTCCGGTGTATATGGTCCTCTAGTCTTATTGGCTATATTTTTTACAAGATTAACCTTTGTGGTAATATCTGCTGTCATTATATCGTTATTCATAATCTTATTCCTCCTCAAAAAGTGCTAGTAATTTTAAATTTTTATATATGTTATCTCTGCCTATCTTTTCTTTCGAAAGAAGACCTTTATCTACTAATTGATCCAAATAAGTCGCTGCTGTTTGTCTATGAATTCCTAAATCAACTAAATCAGATATTTTCACATAAACTTTTTTGAATATCAATTCAATCATTTGTGTGAGTACAACTTTTTGCCCTTTTAACTCTTCTAAAAAGTCTTCATTTGTATATTTTTCAAGCATAGCTTTAATTTGTTCTACGATATATAATGTTTTCTTAGCAGTTTCTTTGAAAGATGTAAGCATATATGTGATTACTTTGGTATAGTTCTCTGTTTCCTTGCAACTTTGTAAAAGTTCATAATATTGGTTTTTGTTTTGAATAATATATGAACTTGCATAAAGTATAGGATAATTTAGATACTCTTTTTGGCACAAAAATAATATATTTAAAATTCTTCCAGTTCTTCCGTTACCATCTCTAAATGGATGGATACTTTCAAACTGATAGTGTGCCAATGCAATTTTAATTAGAGGATGAATATTATATTCTTCATCATTGTAAATAAACTCTAGCATATCAATTAAAAGCGTTTGCAGGATTTCTTTTCCATGTGGTGGGGTATATAGGACGTCTATTGTACCATCCACTTTTTTATTAGCTATACGAGTCAAATCATTTTCAAAATTCGCTAAATTTGTACGTATACCTTTACTTTTCGCATTTACTGGCTCATTGATTTTTTCTATATCTGATAGGGCGATAATACCCTTATCCTTCATGGAATTATAACCAACAAAGAGCGCTTCTTTATAATTTGATACCTCTTTAGCTTCCGCTGTGTAATTTTCAAATAAAACACCTTGATACAAATCATCATTGGTGGTTACAATATTTTCAATATTGCTACTTACTTTTGCTTCTTGTAATGATAATGTATCTAAAAGAATATTTGGCGAAGGTAGTGCGGATACAGCATAATTTAATATTTCGATAGCAACCCTTGTATCTTCAGCTAATTTATTTAAATTGTGGTCATTATCAATTAGTAATGATGAAATTAATGGCAATTCATTGTACGGAATATCGTTCTTGAACATGGTTGCCTCCTTTTAGTAATTAGATTAGGTATGATTATATTATACTACAACAATTATATTATTGCAATAATGTAACGTGTCGAAAAAATAAATATATTTCGACACGTTATCAATATAATTATATTAAAATTTTATCTCTCAAAATAATCTCTTCAGCACAAGCCTGATAGTTATTCATAAGTCCTACCCAACGCATTTGATCTTTTGCCTTAAGTTCTTCGTTGCAACCATCAGCTTTCGCCATTTGTGATACAATCAAATCCACTTGAGCCTGTGCCTGTTCATTTATCTCCAGTAGATGTTCCGTAAGCTTAC
>CAYJBU010000154.1:0-621 GCA_964368155.1 uncultured Eubacteriales bacterium
ATGAAATTAATACTGATGGATACGCAGATAACTATGAAGCCGATGTTAATATTGAGCTTAACACCTCATTTGTTTTAGAGATTTTAAATAGCACAACTTCGCTTTTTTCTTCGGTTGTTTTGGTTGATGATAATTCTTCAGTTTTAGCTGCGTCTAGTTTAGGTAATTATGAGTTTGGAAGCGTTTTCAATGAATTTACAGAAAATAGTGGAAATGTAGTTATTGAAAAGATTGGAAATTATCCTATGTATATTTGTGGGATTTCTGATAGAGCAAAAGAAATTGTGAAACATTCCAACGAAATCGCAAAAGGAAATTTTGATTATAATTCAAAACTAGATCCATATGCAATTGATGAGATTGGAACTGTAGAAAGAAGTTTAATCTATCTAAATTCACAGATTAAAGAACTTATTATTAATGAGAAAAATTTATTGGTATCTCAAGTTGAACTTGAAAAACAAAATAGTGAAGCGAAAATGTTGGCGCTTCAAAGTCAAGTCAATCCCCATTTTTTGTTCAATTCCCTTGAAAGCATCAGATTAAAGGCTATTGCTAAAAAGGAAGTTGAAACTGCTACAATGATTAAATATATGGCTAAAATGTTTAGGCACATAATTG
>CAYJBU010000154.1:631-1101 GCA_964368155.1 uncultured Eubacteriales bacterium
GGAAGAAGAAATGATACCTATTTATGAAGAAGTGAATTTCCTATATGAGTATTTATCCATTCAAAAGTATCGTTTTGGAGATAAATTATCATATGATATATCAGTGG
Source organism: uncultured Eubacteriales bacterium (assembly GCA_964368155.1). Lineage (GTDB taxonomy): Bacteria > Bacillota > Clostridia > Oscillospirales > Acutalibacteraceae > SIG603. The sequence goes on from CAYJBU010000154.1 coordinate 739, forward strand.
AAGATAAAGCTAAATCATATTTAATTCCCAAAATGCTAATTCAACCATTAGTCGAAAATGCATGCGCACATGGAGCAGAAACAGTTTCAAGAGACACTTTTATAAAGGTATCAATATTTATTATTGAGGAAAAAGTCCATGTGCTGGTTAAAGATGACGGTGCAGGAATAGAAGAAGACAAGCTTATGCAAATTAAGAGTATGCTTTCAGGAGAATCAAAAATGAGGAGAAGCATAGGTCTTAGTAATGTTTACCAAAGACTTAAATTGTTTTTCAATGGAAAGTGCCAAATGGAAGTAGACAGCGAATTCAAAAAAGGTACTGTGTGCAAGTTGATATTGCCTATTATCGAAAGGAGTGGTG
>CAYJBU010000154.1:1111-6202 GCA_964368155.1 uncultured Eubacteriales bacterium
AAGGTTGTGTGCGCGGTAGAAAACGGAATTCAAGCACTTAAAAGACTGAGTGAATATAAAATAGATTTAATTATCTTAGATTCTAAAATGCCTGAAATGGACGGTTTGACATTTTTGAATGAACTATCAATAACAGAGTATATAAATGTAGAAATTATTATTTTATCTGGATATAGTGATTTTAGTTTTGCTAAACAAGCGTTGCAATTTAAAGTGAATTCATATCTTACAAAACCTGTGGATGAAGATGAACTTTGTGTATTGTTAAAAGAAATAAGAAATAGATTAGATAAAGAACACGAACAAATTGAACGTATTAAGAATGAAGAAACAGTTATCGCTTTAAGAGTAATCTATCATACAAATTCAGTGATTTCTAATCTAGGTAATTATGGAGTGCTTACAATAATACCTGCATCTCTTGATGAGAATTCTGACGAATCCACTTATGACGTCATAACAAATACAACGGTTGATTTGTTAGGCAAAGTATGCTTTAAGCATAGAGGGTTCGTACATTCTTTATTAGTTAATCAAAGCATTATTAATAAATTCAGAAGTGTAGATTTGCTTATTACTTCTCTAAAGAATGAATTTAACAAACAAAAATTAAGTGTTGAAATTTTCTACGATGAATCTGTTCTAACTTCAAAGCAAGCTTCATTTAAAAGTACATATGATAACTATTTCCAAAGTATAAGCACCGAACTGTTTTATAGAAATGTAACGATTGATACGGAAGAAGATGGTAATGAATACAGTGTTTACTTAAATGAGATATTAAGGGGAATTGAAACTACAAGTATACATGATCTAAAACCTATAATCATGCAGTTTTTTAACTGTGTAAATAGGAGCCGATTGTCTTTTTCTGAAATTGTAAAGCTTACCGATAAAATTTATTATTTATTGGAAAACCTTATTGTTTCTTCAGAAAATGATGAAAAAAGAGTTATAGAAAGGTTAATGTTTTTGGACAGTAATTTGTTTATAGATTTCGAAACTTGGTGTGACTATGTTTCTTCGCAGTTTACTGAAACTGCAATTCATATAAATGGATCTACAGATAAAACCAACCGAAATTTGTGTAACCCTATAATCGAATATGTAAATGTTAACTTTGATAAAACTATAACAATAAAAGAAGTTGCATCAACTTTCTACCTTAATTCTTCTTATCTCGGGCGTATATTTAAGAAAACAACAGGTGTTAGTTTTAATAAATATATTAATGATTTAAGAGTTGAAAAATCAAAGAAAATGTTGATTCAAACAGACGCAAAAATTTATGAAATATCCAACAAATTAGGATATTCAGAGAGCAAATATTTTATAGCAAAATTCACTCAAGCAGTTGGAGTCACTCCGGGTGAATATAGAAAAAATGCATTTCAAAATAAAGTGAGTAGAGGTATTGAAAATGGAACTGACTAAAAACACAGAAAAACATTTATCCTACAGAAAAAAAGCCGAGGAATTAGTCTCAAAAATGACTTTGGAGGACTTAGTTTTACAAACTTTGCACAAGGCTCCATCGGTTGAATATTTAGGAATACCAGCATATAACTGGTGGAACGAGGCTTTACATGGAATCGCAAGAGCAGGAGTTGCTACTGTGTTTCCACAGGCGATTGGACTAGCTGCAACATTTGACGAAGATTTCCTAGAAGAAATTGCTGATGCTATTTCAACAGAAGGTAGAGCAAAATTCAATATGCAACAAAAATATTTAGATTCAGATATATACAAAGGACTAACATTTTGGTCGCCTAATGTTAATATCTTTAGAGATCCAAGGTGGGGTCGTGGACACGAAACATACGGAGAAGATCCATATTTAACATCAAGACTTGGTGTTAGATTTGTAAATGGTTTGCAAGGTCATGACGAGCATTTCCTAAAATCTGCTGCTTGCGCAAAACACTTTGCTGTTCATAGCGGTCCAGAAGATGTAAGACATAGTTTTGATGCAATTGCAACAAAACAAGATATGTATGAAACTTATCTCCCGGCTTTTAAAGCCTGTGTTCAAGAGGCTAAAGTAGAAGCAGTTATGGGTGCTTACAACAGAACCAATGGCGTTCCTTGCTGTGGACACAAGGAATTATTAATTGATGTGTTAAGAAATGACTGGGGTTTTAAAGGCCATGTTGTATCCGATTGTTGGGCGATAAAAGATTTCCATGAAGGTCATTTTGTCACAAAAAATGCCGTTGAATCTGTTAGTATGGCTATGAATAATGGCTGCGATTTGAACTGTGGAGATTTATTCATTTTACTTCAACGTGCGGTTGAAGAGGGTTATGTTAAAGAAGAAAGATTAAGAGAAGCAGTAGTTAATCTATATACTACCAGAATGAAGTTGGGTGTTCTAGATAACAAAGAAAACAACCATTTTGATGATATTCCGTATAGCGTAGTTGACTCAAAAGAGATGAAAGCGCTAAATCTAACTGCTGCGCAAAAAAGTATATGTTTGAAGAAAAAAGAAAATAATCTTCTTCCTCTTAATAAAAGTGAATACAAAACAATTGGGGTCATCGGACCTAATGCGAACAATAGAAAAGCTCTAGTCGGAAACTATGAAGGCACGGCGTCAAAATACACAACTGTGTTGGAAGGGTTGCAAGAATTTTTGGGTGATGAAACACAAATTCTTTATTCACAGGGTTGTCATCTATTTAAGGATAAAATAGGAGCTCTTTGTCAACCGCACGATCTTGATTCTGAAGTTCAAGCTGTGTGTGATGCAAGTGATTTAGTCGTTGTTGTATTGGGATTAGACGCAGATTTAGAAGGAGAAGAGGGCGATGCAGGAAATGAATTTTCTAGTGGAGATAAGCCAAACATAAACCTTCCAGGGCTTCAAGAAGATATCCTAAAACTTGCACATAAATCTGGAAAACCACTGGTTTTAGTATTGCTTTCAGGAAGCGCACTTGCTGTTAAGTGGGCAGATGAAAATGTTCCAGTTATTATTCAGGGTTGGTATCCAGGCGCAAGGGGGGGAGAAGCTCTTGCGAAATTAATTTTTGGTGAAATGAACTTTGAAGGGAAATTGCCAATTACCTTTTATAACAGCGATGATGAATTGCCTGGTTTTACAGATTATTCTATGCAAAATAGAACATACAGATACATGAAAAATGAAGCGCTTTATCCATTTGGTTTTGGGTTATCTTACTCAAAATTTAATTATACCGACTTATCTGTGGATTATAGTAATTTATCTCAAAACAATATGAAGATAAGTGGTAAAATTACAAATGAAAGTGAATTTGATGGCTGTGAGACTACTCAAGTTTATATAAAAACTCCGAATGATTATGGTTTGAATTATCAACTTAAAGCAGTTAAAAAAGTATCACTAAAAGCAAACGAAACAAAGAGTTTTGAGATCACACTCAATCCGAAATCATTTGCTGTATATGACGAAGAAGCTGTTTTGAAAATTTTGAAAGGCAAATTTTATGTTAGTATTGGATCTGGACAACCAGATTCAAGAACAGAAATGCTTTCAAATACTAAAGTGAGCATTTATGAAATAAACAATGAAGAAGAAATAACTATAAAAGATTGAAGACATTAATTACTGATTTGTATAGATGCTAAAGGAGAGTTACTATGAATATATTCTTAAACCAAGTCGGCTTCTTGACCAAAAGCAAAAAAGTTGCAGTAATTACAGAAGAGGCAAAACAGTTTCAAATTATTACTAATGAAAAAATTGTATATACAGGTGAAATAAAACCGTTAGGATTTGATGAGGCTTCAGGAGATAATGTGTATGAATTGGATTTTTCAGATATAGCCGAAGAAGGAAAATATAAAATAAAAGTAAACGAGTCTTTTTCGTGCGAATTTGAAATCAATGATAAAGTTTTTAATACTCTTCACAACACAATGTTAAGAGCGCTATACTTCCAAAGGTGTGGATGTGCGCTAGAAGAAAAATATGCAGGCATATTCAAACATGGTGTATGCCACAATGAAAAATCAGTTTTATTTGAAGATGAAAATATGTTTGTAGATACAACAGGTGGATGGCACGACGCTGGTGATTATGGGAGGTATGTTACTCCTGGTGCGGTTACGATAGCTCATTTGTTATATGCTTATAAACTATTTCCAAATGCTTTTAAGGACAAGATAGACATTCCTGAAAGTAAAAACTCGATAGATGATGTGTTGAATGAATGTAAATACGAGATAAATTGGTTGCTGAAAATGCAGAATAAAATTAGTGGCGGAGTTTATCACAAATTAACATCGTTTACACATGCAAATTTTGTTATGCCCGAAGAAGACACTAAACAAATGATTGTGTTTCCGATTTCTTCTATGGCTACAGCTGCTTTTGCAGCAGTGATGGCATTATGTTATGATGTGTATAAAAATATTGATAGCGATTTTGCACAAAAACTGTTGCTTGCAGCAAAATCAGCATATCACTGGTTGAATGAAAATCCAGATTACATCGGATTTACAAATCCAAAAGGCTGTAATACGGGAGAATATGGAGATGTGTGCGATACTGACGAAAGATACTGGGCAGCGACTGAAATGTATAAAGCAACGGGAGAAAAGGAGTATTTATTTGATATAAAAAAATACATCTCCAAAAATTTTAGTAAAGTAGATTTTGGTTGGAGCAGCGTAGGCGGACTAGGTTCTTTATCGTTGCTATTAAATGAAGACGTTTCAGAAAAACATAAAGATTTCTTAAAAGGTGAATTTAGTAAAAAGTCAGAAGAAATAAAAAAACTGTCCGATTCAGGAAAATATGGTGTATCTTTAGGAATGAATGGGTATAAATGGGGTAGTAATATGACGGTATGCGTACATGCTATGCAGGTAATTGTAAATCATTTGTTAAATGATGATAATGCTTCTATTGATACCGCTGTTAAGGAGCTAGATTACCTTCTTGGAAAAAACGCAGTAGGATATAGTTATGTGACTGGTTTTGGAGAGAATTCTTATAATTTTCCTCATAACAGACCAACGGTTGCCATTAATGCAAAAAAATGTATCCCCGGTTTTGTTTCTGGTGGACCTAACAGCTCTCCAGCAGATGAGAAAGCTCAATGG
>CAYJBU010000155.1:0-6035 GCA_964368155.1 uncultured Eubacteriales bacterium
TGAATTTGTTGAAGCAACACCTGTGGATATGTTTCCGGGTACGGGGCACGTTGAGTGCGTGGTGTTGATGTCGTGGAATTTAAGTCAGGTGTGATGGTTGAATTTGTCATGTAGAAAACATAATATTTATGCATTACACCTTGCAGGAATGTGAGGTGTTTTTTTTGTTCATAAAAAAATTTGCAAAAATAAAAAGCACTAATTGATACATAAAACTTGACAAATAGAATATAATAGAGTATAATTGCATCATGGAGAGGTGATGCAATGAATCCACATTACAATCAGAATTACACGAAGGAAGAAATAGATGTGATTTTGGAGAAAATTAAAAGTTGTGTTGGTAACAATAAGTATACCATAGCTTTAAATGAAAATAGACAGGAAAACATAGATTTTATAAATGAATACAATATTCGTAGCAATAAGCAAAAAAGTATTTTATTGCAACTTAAAACTGAAGATTTCTGCCATACTTTGCAAAATACAAAAATAGGATATGAGTATGAAGTTTTGTATGTTTTTGTTCCGCAAATAAAATTATTTAATACTGATGGTGAAGAAGAGACAGTTGATGTGTATACAAAGTTTAATATTATTGATTTGCCGAGCGGAAGTAGAACTGTAGTAATTTCTTTTCACAAAAGAAACAAGCCGATAGATTATATGTTTAGATAAGAGAAATTTTGAAAGGAGGCATTGTTATGAGTGAAAAAAGAGTATTCTGCGATGAATGCAGAAATGATGTAATTTTTATTGTTACAAATGAGCAGATGGAAGGGACTATAAAAGGAGAGAAGTATACCTATTTAGGTAAAGTTGCACATTGCATTGATTGTAATTCGGAAATTTATGTAGAAGATATAAATGATTATAATTTGAAAGCATTGTATGATAAGTACAGGGAAAAACAGGGTATTGTTTCTTTAGATACGATTTTGAAAATATCAGAAAAGTATGCAATAGGAAAACGACCTTTATCGTTGTTATTGGGATGGGGAGAACAAACATTTTCACGGTATTGCGATGGTGATGTTCCAACAAAACAGTACTCTGAAATACTGCAAAAAATATACGATGAACCTAAGTACTATGAACAAATTTTAGAGGAAAATAAAGAAAATCTCAAAACGGAAGCATCCTATAAGAAAAGTAAAAAGGCAGTTGCCACACTCTATGACTGTGAGAGATATGATAACACTAAAATTGATTTAGCCATTAAATTTTTCTTAAATCAGTGTGAGGATATCACTCCATTAGCACTTCAAAAAGCACTTTATTATATTCAGGGGTTTTATTTTGCATTTTACAAAACCTATCTATTTCCGGAAGAATGTCAGGCTTGGGTGCATGGACCGGTGTACCCGGATATTTATTTTAGATATAGAGATTATAAGTTCGACGCTATTGACTGTAATGATGAAATTGATGATGCGGTATTATCATCATCAGAAAAAGCAATTTTTGAAAGTGTAGTTAAACATATTTGTTGTTATAGTGGAAAGGTATTAGAAAAATTCACACATTCTGAAACACCATGGCTATTGACCAGAGGAGAACTTCCGGAAACCGAGCCATCTGATAGAGTTATAAACAGGGAAGAAATCGGAAAGTACTTTGATAGTGTTAAAGAAAAATATAATATGATTAATCCTAATGATATCAAAGCATATACGCAGACCATGTTTCAACAAATATAAAAGGAGGTATTTATATGGCAAGAGATACACATCATGTAGTTCATAATCCAAATGGTGGATGGGATGTAAAACGTGGAGGTGGGCAGAGAGCAAGTGCTCATGCAAATACGAAGATAGAAGCAGAAAAAATAGGCCGAGAAATTAGCCGAAATCAAGGCACCGAATTTATTGTTCACGGACTTGATGGAAAAATTCAACGTTCTGATAGTCATGGAAATGATCCTTGTCCACCAAAAGATAAATAGTGATACAGTAGTAGAGTTTTCCGGTTAATCAACATTTATCAGGAAAGCCCTTTAATATTAGTGTCGGAGGAAAAAATATGGCATATGAGAAGAAAAGTATTCGAGCAATAATTGATGACATTAACAGTAGAAGGCTGTATCTCCCTGCGATACAGAGAAAATATGTATGGGGAGATTCACAAATCACAAGGTTGATGGATTCCATTATGCTTGGATATCCTATAGGTACTTTCTTGTTTTGGAAAGTAAAAAAAACGATAGTAAATCAAAAAGAATATTCAATGTATGAGTTTATTAAAGACTATCATGACCGTGATATGTATAAGAACCCTGCAGCACCTCAACCATTTCCGATTGGTAGTGGCGATGAAACACTATGGGCAGTATTGGACGGACAGCAAAGACTCACTTCCCTTTATATCGCATTACAAGGAAGTTTAAGCAGAAAACTACCAAACAAAAGATGGAAAAATGATGATGCATTTCCAAAGAAAGAGTTATATTTTGACTTGCATAGCGAAATGACTGATGATGACATTTCATATGAGTTTAAATTTTTAACACATGAAGAGGCAGCCAAGAATAAAGATAACGAGATATGGTATCTTGTGAAAGATATCTTAAAATATTCTGCGGAAGACCTTTTAACAGAGATTATAATACCTAATGGTTGGGCTACAGATAAAACAGCTACAAAGAATATTTCTTTGCTTCATACAAGGCTTGTAACAGATGAAATTATTAATTTTTTTGAAGTAAAGAAAGATTCAATTGATAGTGTATTAGATATTTTTGTAAGAGTAAATTCCGGAGGGACTGTTTTATCCAAGAGTGACTTGTTATTTTCAACAATTGTGTCTCATTGGGATAAAGCAAGAGATGAAATAGACAAGCTGTTATCTGAGATAAATAAAAAGGGTGAGGGTTTTAAATTTACAAATGATTTTATAATGCGTACTTGTTTATACTTATTGGATATGTCAGTTGCGTTGAAAGTTGAAACTTTTAAAAAAGATAGTGTCCTTAAAATTAAAGATGATTGGACTAACATACGTAAGGCAATAAAAGATACTGTCGATTTGTTAAATGAATTCGGATTTAACGCTGACAACATCATATCTTATGTTGCAATTTCACCTATGGTTTATTACAAATACAAAGGCGGAAAATTTGATGCAGAAAGCAAAATCGAATTGAGAAAGTACATTGTAATTGCTCAAGTTAAACAGATTTTTGGTACGGCATCAAACTCAGCATTAACAAGTATTAGAGAAGCCTTAAAAACTGTACCGGTAGATTCATTCAAGATGTCAAATCTTAATGGTGTTAGATTTACAGGAGATCGAACACTTCGATATACAGCAGATGAAATTGAAGCAATGTTTGATACATACGAAATTGGTGCTTATACCTTTATGCTACTTTCGCTTTTGTATCCAAACTTAAAGTATAGCCAGAAAGGTTTTCATCAAGACCATATGCATCCGCACAGTGGATTTGAAGAGGAAAAAATTAGTGGGTTAACTTTGGCAGTTGGTTCAACGATTGATGATATTGCGAAAGAAGATTGGCGTAGAAGAAGAAACACACTTGCAAATCTGCAATTGTTGGAAGGTCGAGAAAACGAATCGAAGAATGCTACACCTCTTGTTGATTGGTTAAAAATTAAAGAAAACAGTGAAAATGCGAAGTATCTTCCAGAGGGTGTTTCATGTGAACTTTCAAATTTCGAGGAGTTTATGGAAAAACGTCAAGAATTGATGAGTAGTGCATTGAAAAGTATATTGCTTTAATTTTAAATTTTCATATTGTATGATGAGAATTTTTAGTTTATAAAAATGAATATAACATAAAATTTACTGGAGGGTATAAAATATGGTAGAAAATAAAAAATCTGTGCAACTCGGTGATGGTGTGGCTGATAAAGCTATAGAAAACATCAATGAAAATCTATCTGAACTATTTACTACGTTTTTAAACGTTGTATTCTCTTATGCGAAAGATAATCTTAGGGAAGTTCCACAAAAGCTTGAAAAGTTACTAAGTAGTCCAAAAGCAAAACAAGAAATAGTTGTGCAATGGTCTAATCAACTTTTTAATAAGGGTCTTATACCTAAAGGCTATAATGGGTTGCCTGATGAACTTTTAATCTCAAATTTCCATCAAACGGGTTATTTAGATGGATTGTATGCAGGTTATGTTATTGCTATGATGTCATTGGTGGACAACAAAGCTGATAAAGAACTGATTTGTTCTGTTAGAGACGATATACGTCCAAATTTAATGAGAAATCCTTATAATGACAGAGATAAGTTTTATAAGAAATATAAAGAAAAAACATATAGTTGGGTTGAAAAATTATGAGATGGATACAAATAGTTTTGGTTTTGTATAGGAGAAGATTATGAAAATATCAGAGGATTTGATAAAGCAAATTTTAGATTTAACCGTAAATGTTGTAACTGTGGCTATTAATGCTATTTATGATTATCAAAAAACTCACACATATATTCCAAAATATTATGAATTTCCAGAGTTGTTCTTTAAGGAAATGGATAAACATGAAAAATACAATGAAATTAAGCAACAAGTTCCAGCACTTAAATATGAAATTCCATTTTATTCTATCACAAAGCATAATACTCCATTAGAATTTGGGGAGTTATTGCGTGGTACTGATGGTCAATTTAATATAAATTACCATCGTCTTGAAGGTTTTGAAATGCTGTTAAAGTTATTTATGGAAAATGAAGATGCGAATGTAATGTTAGCATCAGAAGATAAATATATTGAAAATTCATTAATTTTATATATTAGGAATATCTCAAATAAATATTTGTATGAAACTAAAAATTTTTGTTTTGGGGAAATAGATATTGAGATTATAAAGAAACTTACTATTCAACAGTTGAAAAGACTATATGATGAAGAATTACCTTTAAAAATATGCGTTCCAATATGCTTTTTAGAGTTTGAATCAAATAAGATTGCAATTTCGGATAATATTAGTATATGTAAAATGTCAAACGAATTTCAGATCAGTCGCTGTTATGCAAGTCGTTTTGAATCAATGCAAGAAAATTATTTAACTCAATGTGCTAATCATATGATATGCCTGTCAGGTTATAGTATTGAAAATACAGACAGAGATTCGTTTAGTAATGCAACAAGGAATTATTGGGCATATCCAACAGAAATAATTGACGATTTATTTGCTTCCATTCGAATGGTAGTTGGATTAAAAACAGGGTATGGACAACTATTAATAGAACCTGATGGATGGGCTGAAAAATGGTGTGCTAATCTTTTGCCACTTTACGGAACAAGCATTAGAGCTTTCAATAGGAAAGCATTGGAAACAAAATTTTTTGGGTATGAGATTGGATTAATCACTGATGCCGAGATTAAAAGTATTAAGGCATTATTTACAATAGTACAAGCGAAAAAAACTGATCCTAAAAAAAATAAATCATTTAAAAAAGTATTTATCGCAATTCAGCGACTAAATCGATGTATGCTTCGAGATACAGATGACGATATGGCATTAGACGCTATTATCGGAATAGAAACATTGCTATCAGGAGATACACATGGAGAAATTACATATACAATTTCAAATAGAATGACGATTGTAGCTGCTAAAGTAGAGGAATGTCCTTATTCGCCATCAGATGCAAGAAGAGTGATGAAAACAATTTATGGTCTTCGGTCAGATATTGTACATGGTCGTGAAATCAAAAAAAATAGCAAAGTAAGAATTGCAGAAAATGAAATAGATACAAAAGAATTAGCAATAGAGTTTCTTAGATATTCATTACTTTTTATCATAAGAAATCAAGAATACTTAGAGGCAAATGAATTTGAAAAAGCTTTAGACAATTCACTTATATAAGTAAATTTAATTCATTTAACCCATGCCTATTTCGATATATTCCCACGAACCTAAAATGCAGTTAAAGTAGCACGAAAGATAGCCGATATGTTCCCCACAACGCAGACATTCATTTTATCCTCTCGTGCCACGTTGAGACGTGCGTACTTTTATCCCGCAAAGATCCGCGAAACTGTTAACCATCTAAATAGAGTGGAA
>CAYJBU010000156.1:0-6011 GCA_964368155.1 uncultured Eubacteriales bacterium
TATGTTTCAAATGGAGTAAAATCTCATTTTAGACCTAGGTTTACTTTTTTTGGATTTAGATATGTAAAAGTTATTGGAGATATTACTTCTGAAGACTTGAAAACGTTTAAGGCTTATGCGCTATATTCACAAATGGATAAAACAGGATATATTAAGACAGGAAATGATAAAGTTAATAAGCTAATTTCAAATATTTTGTGGGGGCAAAAGGGGAATTTTTTAGACATACCTACTGACTGTCCCCAAAGGGATGAGAGATTAGGTTGGACAGGTGACACACAAATTTTCTCGGGTACAGCATTATTTAACTATGATTGCACTGCATTTTATTGTAAATATATGAAAGATTTATTGTTAGAACAAGAATTATTAGAGGGTGGAGTTCCTTTTGTTATACCTCTTATTAAAGCGGAGGTCGAAAATTTTATTCTAAAAAAGCACAGTTCCTGTGCATGGGGTGATGTGGCAACTATTTTGCCTTGGAATTTATATAAATATTCTGGGGACAAGACTTTACTTGAAAAACATTATCCAGCCATGGTGAAATGGGTTAAATATATAAAAGACGAGGACGACAAAAACGGTGGAAAGCGTTTGTGGCTAACAGGGTTTCATTTTGCAGATTGGTTGGCACTTGATAATTTTCGGAATAAAGATAAACCTATGGGAGGCACTAATGAATATTACATTGCCTCAATTTTCTATTATTATTCGACTTTTTTAACAGCAAAAGCTGCAAAAGAGTTGAAAAAAAACGAGGAAGCGATTTACTTTTTCGATTTAGCTAGTCAAATTAAAAAGGCGATAAAAAATGAGTACTTTACTCCTGCGGGTAGATGTGCAATTGATACACAAACTGCTAGAGTTTTAGCATTGAATATGAATATTGTGGAGGGAAAGGAAAAAGAGCGTGTTGCTAAAGATTTGGTAGAGATGTTAGTTAGCAACCATATGAAAATGGAAACAGGATTTTGTGGAACTCCATATTTATGTAAAGTTTTATCGGAAAATGGTTATATAGAAGAGGCTTACACTATATTTTTGCGCGAAGAATTGCCAGGCTGGCTATATGAAGTTAACATGGGTGCTACCACTGTTTGGGAGAGGTGGAATTCTGTAATGCCTGATGGAACTATGAATTCGCAAGGAATGAACAGCTTAAACCACTATGCCTATGGTGCGGTTAAAGAATGGCTGTACAGCTATGTATGCGGAATTAAATTGAATGATGAAAATTGTGGTTGCAAGATTATTAATATTGAACCAAAACCAGACATTAGGCTTAAAAAAGCACATTGCAAGTTTAATTCTGCTGCAGGAGAGTACAAATCAGCATGGGAATATATTGGTAATACAATTAAATATGATATTGAAGTTCCTTTTGATGCAAAAGCGTATGTGAAATTAGGAAATGAAGAAGTGAATTGCTTAACTTCAGGGAAATACTGCTTTATTGTGGAAATATAATACAGTGACTTCATATTGGACTACATTCTATACTTATTTATAATGAATATCTTATGTTGTATACTTTTATCTATGAAGAAAGTAGAACGCTAGCTATAGTGGGAAAAAGAAAATATTAAAGACTTGAGAGGTTTATATATGATAAAAGGTTTTAAAATGAAATTATTCAAAGGAATGGAAAAGGAATATGAAATCCGCCATAACAATCTTTGGGAAGAAATGAAAACATTGATTTATAAACATGGTGGAAAAAATTACAGCATTTTTCTGGATAAAGAAACGCTGACTTTGTTTGGATATATTGAGATAGAAGACGAGGGAAAATGGTCGGAGCTTGCAGACACAGAGATTAACAGAAAATGGTGGGACTACATGGCTGATATTATGGAAACAAATATAGATAATAGTCCTATCACTAGAGATTTAGAACTACTATTTCATTTAGATTGAGGTAAAACAAATGTATAAATTTGATGATATATTTCCTAGATATAGCGATTTTCAGACAAAAGTTCCCGTTTGGTGTCTAACTCCGAACAATGGTTGCTATACACACAGATTTTTTGACACAAATCCAATTAGTCCGTCGGGTAGATATTTAGCAGTTCTAAATATGCCATATGAAGATAAGCCTGCTAGCTTTGGAGATGAAGCAGAAGTAGTAGTTGTAGATTTATATGACGGAACAGAAAAAACTGTTGCTAAAACTTGTGGTTGGGAACATCAATTAGGCGCAAACATTAACTGGGGAGCGACAGATAATCAGTTGATTTTCAATGATTTAGACTTAGAAACATATAAGGCTTTTTCATGGTGCTTAGACATTGAAAGCGGTGAAAAAAGAAAGTTAGAACACGAAATTTATCATGTTTCACCAGATGGGAAAACAGGTGTCAGCTCAAATTTAACTACAATGTGTCGCACTCAATATGGCTATGGAGTAGTAATTCCACCGGAAAGAGTAGCTATAAATGGTATAGAAACAGATGATGATGGGATTTGGACTATAGACATTGAAACAGGAAAAGCTGAATTAATTTTGTCTATAAAGGATATTTTCAAGATAACACACACCGAGCTTGAGCGTAAATTAATGTCGGACATGGGAATTTATTGTTTTCATACTAAATGGAGTCCGGATAGTAAAAAGATAATGTTTACAACAAGACACGTATATCCTGAAAAAAAGACTGATTTCAACTTAATCGGAAGCAAAGATTTGCAGTTCTGCATATATACTTGTGATGCAGACGGTTCGAATTTGAATGTTGCGATTGACGAAACACAGTGGGCGAAAGGCGGGCATCACACTACATGGGCACCAAACAGTGAATATCTTACGATGAATTTGAATATTCACGGTAAGGGATTGAAACTATGCAAAGCTTCACTGACAGGACGCTTTGTCGAAAGATTAATTGACCATGTGCAAGGGTCGGGACACCCCAGTTTTCACCCAAGCAAAAATATAATGATATCCGATACATACTACTTTGAACCACTAGCATATGGCGATGGTACTGTTCCAATTAGATTAATAGATTTTGATTTGTATGAAGAATTACCCCCACCTATTAGAATAAATATAGTACACCCTAATAGTGGACATAATCCTGTTTTGCGTGTTGACCCACACCCTGTATGGGATAAAAGCGGTGATTATTGTGTTTTTAACGGCCACACAAATGGTTGTAGGCGTGTGTTTATAGCAGATATGAGAAAATATACTCAAAATAATGATTGAAAAATGCGAATGAATTTTTAAATGCGAATTATTTGGAGTGATTAACTTTGTAGAAAAGGATGTTAATAATAATGGCTAAAATTGGTATTCAAATAATGATATTAAGGGATTTAGTTGCAAAAAATGGCGTATATAACGAGATGAAAAAAGTTAAGGAATTAGGCTATTCTTGTATAGAGATTTCACAAGTTCCTATGACAAATGAAAATATAAGTGAATTTGAACGTGCTGTCAAAGATTTTAATCTTGAAGTAGCGGCACTTAGTGTTGCAATCGACCCACCTATTGTTGGCGCAGAGAGTTTATCCTCTCATTTTGATAAATACGTTAATTTGTGTAAAGAGTTTAATTGTGATTATTTGCGTATTGGAATTATGCCGTTTGGTTGCCTAGAGTCAACAGAAAAATTTGAGGAGTTTTGCGACAAATGCGAATTTTACGCAAAAAAACTGGCTGAGCATAATATAAAATTATATTATCACAACCACCATGTTGAGTTTATAAAACACGATGGAAAGTTCTTGCTTGATGTTATGAAAGAAAAAACTGAAAAACTTGGTTTTGAGATTGATGTCCACTGGGTTTGGAGAGGTGGAGCAGTTCCACAAGAATATATTAAAGCATATCATGGTAGGCTGGATTTGATGCATTTAAAAGAATATAAAGTTATTGCTCCTGATTTTTCGAGAGTTGAAAAAAATGACAGGGAAGCATTTTTAAAAGCATTTCATCATGACACAGTCCGTTTTGCAGAAATAGGAGAAGGTGCGTTAGATTTTCCTCAAATAATTGAAGTTGCACTTGAAGCAGGTAGCAAATATTTAATTATTGAACAAGATAATACTTATGGAGCAGATCCTTATGAATGTTTTAAGATTTCAAAAGAAAATTTAACTAAAATGGGATACGGCGACATGATTTAGATTTTATTTGGGCGATATAATTTTTTTTAGTTATCCTTTTTTACATCAATCTATGTCGCCCTAATAAAGTAAAAAGATTATGATTAGTAAGTCTAAAGATTGGAGAGCAATGGCAGTGAATAAAAAACCAAATATACTGTATATTTTTTCAGATCAACACAGAAAATTCGATTTAGGTTGTTATGGTCACAATTTTGTAAAAACACCGAATATAGATAAACTTGCGAATGAGGGTTTGAGGTTTGAACATTGCATATCAAACTCGCCTGTTTGTGTGCCTGCAAGAGGTACTTTGCTTACAGGTTTATTCGCTGGCAAGCACAAGGCATTTACTAATGATATAGCTATAGATACTACTTGTGTGGGGATAGGCGATGTTCTAAAATCTGTTGGGTATCACACAGGTTATTTTGGAAAGTGGCATTTAGGTGGAATTCCAAGAGACCAAGCTATAACTAAAGAAAAAAGGTTAGGCTTTGAAGAGTGGAAAGTGGCAAATTGTAATCATAATTATTTAGACACTTATTATTACGATGAGGACAATGTTAAACACAATATTGAAGGATACGAACCAGAAATTTTCGGCGGATTAGCAGTGGATTTTATTGAGAATAACAAAGACAGTGAAAAACCGTGGGCATTATATCTATCATTTGCGACCCCCCACGACCCGTTTGAGCACATTACAAAAAAATATCTTGACGAATACGAGAATATAGACATTACATTAAGAGAAAATGTAAAAGAAGAAGTTAGATTTACTGCCTCAAAACGTAAAAAAATAGAAGAATATACGCAGATGACTAGAGGCTATTTTGGACATATAAGTGCTATAGACACTCAAATTGGTTTTATTGTTGAAAAACTAAGGGGAACAGGACAACTGGATAACACAATAATTATGTATAGTGCAGACCATGGAGATATGCTTGGGAGTCAAGGAGAGAAGGACAAGCAAGTGGCATACGAGGAGTCAATTGCCATTCCTTTAATTGCTTATTGGAAAAATAACATTTACAAAGGAGTCTGTGAAGAACTGATAGGACTTAATGATATACCAGTAACCATAGCTTCTTTGGCGGGGGCTGAATTCGCATGTGAGGTAGATGGTGAGGACTTAAAAGACCTTTTCTTAAGACCAAATTCATTAAGTTATGAAAGTGCATATTTGTATGATTATTTTCCTTGTCATCAAGCAGAGATTAAAAAGATGGAGGCTTGGCGTGGAATTAGAACGAAAAGATATACTTATGCAGTAACTGCAAAAAATTTAGATTTCATGCTTTTTGATAATGATGTCGACCCCTATCAACTTAATAATTTAGCAGGCAATGAAGACTATAAAGAAGTACAAGAGAAATTATGGCAAATGCTGAAAATGCATATTGATAAACATGATAGACTTTTAGACGGTTTAGATTATGTGAAATATTCTGGTCAAATTGAAGAGTTTAATAAAAGTCAAAGACATTTCAACAAAACTGTTTTGGTGCAAGAGTGAGTACAATGTTTTAGAGAGGTAAATATACAATGAACACTAGTTCAAAGTGGATTTGGGATATAGATAACAGCAAGAAAAATGACTGGGTAATGTTTTATAAGGAATTTAATGCTACTAAAAATTTAAGTAGATGCACATTTGAAATAAGTGTAGATACACGCTATTTTATGTGGATTAACAAAAAAATTTGCGTGTGGGATGGTGGAGTTTTTAGAGATGCATATTGTGAAAATAGTGGTTTTGTTGACGAGTTTGATATATCTGAATATATTAAAGATGGTTTAAACACGCTAGAGATTTTAGTGTGGCATTACGGCAATGGTGGCAGAAATAATAATCCACTGGAGTTTGGAGGTTTGCTGTATTCATGCGATAG
>CAYJBU010000157.1:0-5979 GCA_964368155.1 uncultured Eubacteriales bacterium
TTCCCGACCAAACATATAGGTCGTTGAACATTTCAGGCTCACCCATGAAATAAATTCTCTCACCAAAGATTGGCTCTAACATTGCTGGGATAAATCCTGATCTTGGATTTAAAAATATGCTCATCATACCAACCAAAACAACAGTTGAAATGAAGTGAGGTAAATATGTTGCTGTTTGTGTAAATCTCTTAAACTTTTGGTTTCTTACTGTATTAAGTGACAAAGCTAAGATTATAGGAATTGGAAATCCTGCAATTAGCGAATATAAGCTTATTGATACTGTATTCAATATCAAATCCCATGAACTAGGCAATCCAAAAAATCTTTCGAACCATTCAAAGCCTACCCATTCACTCCCCCATACTCCCAACACAGGGTCAAAGTCCTTAAATGCTAGCTGTATTCCATACAGCGGAACATAGTTAAATAAAATTATGTAGGTTAATGCAGGTAACAAAAAAACATATAATAGCCAGTTTTGTCTCATCATCCTAAGTGTATAGGCTTTTCTATTTTGTTTTTCCGCTTGGGTTAGCGCTTGCTTCTTCATGAAAGACCTCCTAATTTTTCTAATACTTTTGGGTGAAATTAATTATTCGCGTTTGCATTAATACTATCCCATTTTCTCTTACATCCACGTTTGCTTTTAGTATACAAAAAAAACAATTACCATTTAACTCAACTGTTTAATTTCTAATTTTTGCCAAAAAAATAAACAATATGATAATATGTAAGCATTAAAAACACTGATTTTACAATTGATTTATGGTAATTAATTAAAATTTGAGGAATAATTTATTTCTATTATATATAATACACTATCAAACGGAAAAAATCAACAGGGAATTTTAAGTATACTATAATTTTTTTGGTTCCAATTTTACAAAACAGTGTTTTTGTTCAAGCCGCTGGCGTTTTATGAATTTTTTCACAACTTTTTTTTACTTACTCATCAAAACAACTAAAACATATAGCAATAATTCGTCATTTTGTATAACTGGTTATTATTCCAATATAGATTATTAATTTTGTATATACTCAGTATCTTTATTCTCAGTTTTAAAGGGGCTGTTGCATTAAAGAATTTTTTCGTCAAATTGCATAAACTGAATTAGGTGTTTTAGCCTTGCGGGTGTCCGAAAAAAATACGTTAAAAACACACGGACACCCGCAAGGCTACATTGTGCAAGATTACTTTAATGCGACAGCCCCTTTTGGGGGTATAATTTATTTCTTTTTCACTCTTTTTGCTTTACCATCTGATGTAATTTTCTTAAACACTAACAATCCCACTGCCCCTAACACTGCTATCAAACCCAAAATAATCCAAATTATATTATTTGAATCGTCACCTGTATTCGGAATTAAATTGATTGAACAAGCCATTTGTTCTATTGGGTTAATGGTTTCACTAGCCAACACATTTTGAAAAGCAAATCCAAAATATGCAAAAACACTAACGCCCAACTTCAATGCAATTCTTCCAATTTTTCTTGATTTTCTTACAACTTCCATAACATTACCCTCCAAAATGAATATCATGTATCACAGTGATATTATTATACCATACATTTTTTACTAAAACAATAGGAAAACATATTTTTAGCACATATGTGTATAAAATTTATTTACTTTTTAGAAATTATATGGTAATATATATACATAGAAATAATGTGTTTTTTAGCAGCATAACAATAACTATTTAGCTTCTATTCGTAAGTTTATCTATTACACTAAAATGTTTAGTTACAAATAGTTCTTTAGCTGTGAGAAGTACTGACACTCAAGAAAGGTTAGTGATATATATGAAAAAGAAAGTTATAATTTTTGCAGTTTTATTCACTGTCATCTCTTCTGTTTTTTTGATTTTTTTAACGCAAAGCAACAGCATTCCCCATGAAATTCACAACGCTTTGAGAGAAAAAGGATATGAAACTACGCTTGAATTCCAAAACCAAGAAGGAGAGTTACTGCTCAGCCAATATAAATATCAGCAAACAGCAACAATCCAGTCTTCTAATATTGACATCCGTATTAGTTTGTGCAAAGATGAAGAAACTGCGCTTAACTACTCGGAAGACATAAATAGTGACTCTTTTGCTACAGTAGATTTCGCGGATATTCCTCACTTTTTTCAGCATGAAAATGCAATTATTCTTTATACGGGATATGACACAGAAGTCCTAAAATCGCTGATTGAAGTGTGTGGCGAAGAGTTCTACCCCTCGACTAGTTACACTGAGCTTGACTGGGGTTTAGAATTCATTGCTGAAAATGCAAAACCAACAGGAATTACCCTTAGTTATACCCAAAAAGATGGAGAACAAAACGGAACGCTTTATTCTTCCCCTGCATATTTTATTGAAGTATATGACAATGGTTGCTGGACCGAAATATCCCCGATTACTCCGCTCATCACTACTCTTGTAGCAAACCCTATTCAAACAAATTCCACTCAAAAAGGCGAACTGGTATGGGAGCCGTGGTACGGAGAGTTGAGCTCGGGGAGATACAGAATTGGTTTTGAAGTAACAAATTCCCCCTCCAATGAAACAACCCAAGTTTACTATGCAAGCTTTTTCATAGAATAATACGAATTTTGCGAGCAGATTTTCGGCAACCAACACCAAAAAGGAGGACTGAAAAATTCAGCCCTCCTTTAATTATGTCTTTAATAATAAAAACAATTAAACAATTATTTCTCCGAATGCACTCATTGGCAATGAAGCTGCATTAGATTCATCTGTGTCAACGTGCATAGCTGCTGAGTAAGCTGGGTTAACTCTTGCAACAACGTCACCAAAAATTAAACTTCTACCGTCATATTCAACTTTTACGCTAACGATTTGTTTATCTATCACGCCTGCCTCTTTAGCCTCTTCAACATTAAGATGTATATGTCTTTTTGCAGCAATAACACCTTCTGTAATTTCTACTTCGCCTTTTGGTCCTTTTAAAAGACATGCTCCCGAGTTAGCTATATCTCCTGATTCACGAATTGGCGCTTTAATCCCAATTTTCCTTGCGTCGGATAACGAAATTTCTACTTGTGTTTGTGGACGAGTTGGACCTAGAATTGACATTGGAAAAGACCCTTTTGGCCCTACTACTTCAACTTTTTCATTTGTAGCAAATTGTCCTGGTTGTGACAAATCTTTTTTATTAGAAAGGGTTGCTCCCTTACCAAAAAGAATTTCCAAATGCTCATCTGAGATATGTAGATGTCTTGCTGATGTTTCTACCATTACTTTCATTTAAATTGACCTCCAAATTATTATCATCTTATATTCTACTACTTATTTCTATAAATTACAACAAGAATTTTGCTGATATTTATTGTACAATATGACTAATCTGTAAACATTTTCAAGTTATTGGCAAGATACTAGATAAATTTACTAGCCTGACCCACAAAATCTGAACCAGTTTTCTAATGAAAGAGTAGCCTGACTGATATAAAGAACCATTGAAACAAAAAATTAACATTTTATGTTTGCAAATCTCGCATTATTGTGGTATATTATATTAGTATCATATTTTTTATTATAATAAGATTGGAGGTGTTACCTTGAGCGACAATTTAGACCAAAAACAAGACAATTCGGTAGAGTTCGAAGATATTTCATCAGGCGAAAGAATTTGGGATAATGAAGAAGACTCTTCACTCACTCAAGAAAACGCCTCGAATATAAATAATTTAGAAGAAGCGGTTATTGACTCACCCAAAACCGCCTCACCGATTAGCGACTTTTTTTCTAAAATTTCACTTCCCACCCCCAAGCGTTCACGAGTTTCAAAAATCATTGCTTTTAACAATGGCGAGCCTTTAACTTTTTCTCTGAAAAGAATTATTTTTGAGTTATTTGTAGTAGCTTTTGTTTTCACAGCTGTTTTTGGGCTTTATCTTGGAGTTTTTCTCGTTGAAACCACTTTATCTGCAAACAGTTCAATCACTTTAGAAGGCGATGACTTTGAGGAAAAACAAAGTGTTTCTATTGAGTTTATTCAAGGGTCGAATAATGAGACAGCAATTTTAAGCACAATTTCACAATGGGCAGGAAAAACCGACACAAAAACACTCGCAGACGACCTTCACCCGAATGATTTGCGTGACGAGCTTCAAGCCGCGTTGCCTAGCTATTACATTGATATGCAAAAAAATGTCCCAAATTTCGATTTGCTTATGATGACTTATCAAAGCTTGAAAAACGGAAGACCTGTTATTGTTATGATTGGTGATGAAACCGATGGAAGTTATGAATATGCAATAGTCGATAGCTTTAACGGAGAAGATTCTGTTGTTGGAATAACAGGAACTTCATTACGCGACAAAGCTTACTCTACGGAGGATTTAATAAATTTAACAAGGTTTAATACAGAAGAACAAGATTTACTGTTCAAAATCGGCTTGGTTATAGGTAAATATGATGTCAACACTGTATTTTTTATAGACGATAAAAATGACAATCTTTAATTTAAGTAAAAAAACACAATCAGTTCTTGATATTTTGGCAAAAAATGGCTTTGAGGCATTTTTGGTCGGTGGTTGCGTGCGTGATATGCTTATGGAGAAGAATCCAAGCGATTATGACATTTGCACAAACGCCTTGCCTGCAGAAATCAAGAGCTGTTTTTCTGCGTTCAAACAAATTGATTTAGGTATTGAACACGGAACTGTTTGCGTTATATTCGAGGGCGAAAACTATGAAATTACTACATTTCGCTGTGAGAATTCATACAAAGACAAGAGGCACCCCGAGAGAGTAGAATTTGTAAGTTCGATTGAAGAGGATTTGAAGAGGCGTGACTTCACTATAAACGCGCTCGCTTATTCTCCACAAAAGGGATTAATCGACCAGCATAATGGACTTAAAGATTTAGAAAGCAAAACCATTCGCACTGTTGGAAATCCATATGACAGATTTGAAGAGGACTCACTAAGACTTTTAAGAGCTACTCGTTTTTCGTCTACTCTTAAGTTTAACATTGAAACAAACACGAAGAGTGCAATTAAAGTAAAAGCTGAAAACATTTCATTTTCTTCAAAAGAAAGGCAATACTGTGAGCTTAATAAGTTGATTTTGGGCGAGGACTGTGCAAAGACCATCTTGGAAAACAAAGAGTTGTTTTTTGCAATCATCCCTGAATTAGAAAACATGTATAATTGCACCCAAGAGACAAAATATCACAAATTCAACGTGTTTGATCACAGTGTAACGGCATTGTCGCACGCAGACAAAAACGCAGTTCTGAGGATGGCTGTTTTGCTTCACGATGTAGGCAAGCCCCAAATGAAAACCATTGACTCAAAAGGCATAGCACATTTTAAAGGTCACGCAAAAACAGGTGCAGATATCGCGAAGAAAATTTTAGAAAATTTGCGTTTTCCCAAAAAAGAAATAAGAGAGATTTGCACTTTAATTCATTTTCACAACAGGCAATCTCCCAAAACCGATAGAGATATAGTAAGGCTGTTCAGCCAAATTGGAACTGATGCTACAATTAATTTGATGAGGCATAAGTTCTGTGACACAATGGGTAAAGCTGATTTCGTAATAAGCGAAAATGCAGAACTCTACCATTCAAGAATAAAGCGAGCAAAGGATTTATCGAAAATTAATCCATGCTACAAAATATCACAACTCGAAATCAACGGAAGCGATTTGAAAAAATTGGGCATTAAAGAAGGCGAAGCAATCGGAAAAATGCTGAAACATCTTTTAGACTGCGTAATTAAAGGCAACATTAATAATAGCAAAGAAGAATTAACGCACGAAACTCTTCTTCAAAAAGCAAAAACTTAGGCAGTTTCATTTGAATCTACCTAAGTTTTATTTTTATCTGTTGTTATCGTCTTTCAACACGCTTATCACTTAGAAACCCACATTTCGCTTTAGAAACGGGTTCGTATTTGTTCCTAGTGGCTAACTAATACAACTCTTTTTTCCTGTATTGTGAAGGGGTTAGTTTGACGTCTTC
>CAYJBU010000158.1:0-5945 GCA_964368155.1 uncultured Eubacteriales bacterium
ACAACCTTTTCTTGTAAATCAAGTACTGATGCGTCAATTTTACTAGCCAAATTCTTTTCCTCCTTCTTAGAAGTTCAAGCCGCACTCACGTGCGCCTTCGGCCAATTCTTTGACACGGCCGTGGAAGATATAGCCACCGCGGTCAAATACCACTGTGGTGATACCTTTGTCTGCTGCTCTTTTAGCAATTAGTTTGCCAACTTCTCTCGCTGCTTCTTTGTTTCCGCCGTTACCTGTAAACTCTTTATCCAAACTAGATGCTGCACAAATTGTAACACCTGCTACATCATCAATAATTTGAGCATAAATATTTGCAGAAGAGCGAAAAACATTAAGGCGTGGACGCTCTGCTGTGCCTGAAATCTTGCCACGCACTCTTTTATGGCGGCGAAGTCTGGCTTTGTTTTTATCAGCCTTTTTAACCATTTATGACACTCTCCTATCTTATTTCTTAGAGCCTTTACCGGCTTTACCTTCTTTGCGGATAATTCTTTCGTCCGCGTATTTGATACCTTTACCTTTATAAGGCTCTGGTGGTCTTTTTTCACGAACTTCAGCTGCGAATTGTCCAACTTTTTGCTTGTCAGCACCTACAATTATAATTGCATTTGGACCGGGAACTTCAATTTTGATGTCATCGGTTTCACTTACAATTACTTGGTGTGAGTAACCAAGGTTCATAACTAAATTGCTACCTTGTTTTTGAACACGGTAACCAACTCCGTTAACTTCTAGATGCTTTTTAAATCCTTCTGTAACTCCAACAATCATATTAGCTACGAGTGTTCTTGTTAAACCGTGAAGTGATCTAGCTGTTTTTTCATCATTAGGTCTTGTTACCAAAACCTCATTACCTTCAATATTAACACTGATTACAGGATTGATTTTTTGAGTAAGTGTTGCTTTTGGTCCTTTAACAGTAACAATAGCTCCGTCTACTTTAATCTCAACGCCTGCAGGAATATTTATGGGTTTTCTTCCAATTCTTGACACTTTAGTGCACCCCCTTCTTACCAGATAAACGCAAGAACTTCTCCGCCAACATTCTCTTTTCTTGCTTCTTTGTCAGTCATAAGACCTTTTGAAGTAGAGATTATCGCAATTCCTAGGCCTCTCATAACCTTTGGGAGTTCTTCAGCGTTTGAATAAATTCTAAGGCCAGGCTTTGAAACTCTTTTGAGTCCTTTTATAGCAGCCGTGCCATTTGTATATTTTAAATTAACTGTAATCATGCCTTGTTTGCCGTCTTCTTCAACTGCACAATTTCTGATAAATCCTTCATCTAAAAGAATTTTGCAAATTGATTTTTTTAAGTTAGATGCAGGGATTTTCACGCTTGGATGTTTAGCTGATTGTGCATTTCTGATTCTAGTTAGCAAATCTGCAATAGGATCTGTAATTTGCATAATATTTTACTCCTTTTCTGAGATGACTTTAATTCTAAAATCAACCCTTAATTACCAACTTGCTTTTCTTACGCCCGGAATTTCGCCTTTGTAAGCTAATTCTCTAAAGCATATACGGCAAATACCGAACTTACGAAGGTAAGCGTGGGGTCTGCCACAAATTTTGCAACGATTATATTCTCTTGTGGAATATTTTTGTGTGCGTTGTTGCTTCACTTTCATTGATGTTTTAGCCACAGTTTACCCTCCTTACTTCACAAACGGCGCGCCTGTTAAGCTTAAAAGCTCACGAGCTTGCTCGTCTGTTTTTGCTGTTGTTACGAAACAAATGTCCATACCACGAACTTTGTCTATTTTATCATAGTCAATTTCTGGGAAAATAAGTTGTTCTTTAATTCCCATGTTATAGTTACCTCTACCATCGAAACCATTAGGATTGATACCTCTGAAGTCACGTACACGTGGTAAAGCAACGTTGAAGAGTCTATCGATAAACTCCCACATTTTCTCTCCTCTTAGTGTAACTTTTACTCCAATTGGCATTCCTTCACGCAGTTTAAAGTTTGCAACTGATTTTCTCGCACGGCAAACAATGGATTTTTGACCGGTGATTTTAGCTAAGTCACCGCTGATTGACTCGATAACTTTACTGTTATCTTTAGCCTCTCCAGCACCAACATTGATAACTACTTTATCAAAAGTTGGGATCTCCATAACACTTTTATAAGAGAACTTATTCATAAGTGCAGGAGCGATTTCTTTTTTGTAAATCTCTTTAATTCTTGCCATTATTTATTCTCCTTACAGTGTTTCTCCACATTTTTTGCAAATGCGTTCTTTGGTTCCATCATCAAGCAATTTTCTGCCTGTTCTGACACCTTTATTGCATTTAGGGCAAACAATTTGAACTTTTGAAGCGTACATAGCGCCTTCTGCTTTAACTATGCCGCCGAGTTCGCCAGCTCTTTTTGGTTTAACATGTTTTGATACAATGTTAAGACCTTCAATAATAACTTTTTTCTCTTTTGGAGAAACAGCCATAATTTTTCCTTGTTTACCTTTATCTTTACCGCTGAGTATAACGACGGTGTCGCCTGTTTTTACATGAATTTTTTCCATTATGACACCTCCATTAAAGTACTTCCGGAGCAAGGGACAAAATTTTGAGATATTCTTTATCTCTCAATTCTCTCGCTACCGGTCCAAAGATACGTGTACCTCTGGGGTTTTTATCATCTCTTATAATAACTGCTGCATTTTCGTCAAAACGGATATAAGTTCCGTCGTCACGACGTACGCCGAAAGCTGATCTTACGATAACTGCTTTAACAACGTCACCTTTTTTTACGACGCCACCCGGTGCTGCCTTTTTAACGGAAGCTACCACAACGTCGCCTATATTAGCGTACCTTCTGCCGGTGCCGCCAAGAACACGGATGCACATTAATTCTTTTGCGCCTGTGTTGTCGGCTACCTTAAGGTAAGTCTGCTGTTGAATCACAGTGAGTTCCTCCTTTAAATTAGACTCTTTAAAGCCAATTAAATATTAATTGTGCCAAATTACTTGGCTTTCTCTACTATTTCCACCAAGCGCCATCTCTTGTCTTTTGAGAGAGGACGAGTTTCCATAATTTGTACTCTGTCACCTATTTTAGCTTCATTGTTTTCGTCATGAGCCTTATATTTAACAGTTCTTTTAATAATCTTGCTGTAAAGTGGATGTCTTATACTGTCCTCTATTGCTACAACGATGGTTTTATCCATTTTGTCGCTTACAACTTTACCGATAGTCGTTTTTCTAATACTTCTTTAGCTCACAGTAAGTCCTCCTCCCTTATGCGTTGTTAGTAAGTTCGTTTGCACGAATTACAGTTTTTACACGAGCAATATCTTTTTTAACCGCCTTAACACGCATTGGATTATCGAGTTGGTTAATCGCGAGCTGGAAGCGAAGATTAAAAAGTTCAGCTTTTAAATCTTTTAATTTTGAGTTTAACTCTTCGTTTGACATATCTTTGATTTCTTTAGCTTTCATCTTAACCCTCCTGTCCTTTTAATACAAATTTGCATTTAATTGGTAACTTGTTAGCTGCCAATCTCATAGCTTCTCTTGCTGTTTCCTCTGGAACACCTGCAAGTTCGAACATGATTCTGCCCGGTTTAACAACTGCTACCCAATACTCAGGTGAACCTTTACCAGAACCCATTCGAGTTTCAGCTGGTTTTTGAGTTATAGGCTTATCTGGGAAAATTTTAATCCAAACTTTACCAAATCTTTTGCAGTAACGTGTCATCGCGATACGAGCAGCTTCGATTTGTCTTGAAGTAATCCAAGAAGGCTCTAGTGCTTGAAGACCGAATTCTCCGTAGCTAACTTTGTTGCCACGAGTAGCTTTGCCCTTCATTCTACCTCTGTGAACTCTTCTATATTTAACTCTTTTTGGAAGTAACATTACTTACGGCCTCCTTCCCTTTTGTCTCTTGAAAAATCTCTTCTATTGTTATTGTCACGTCTGTTGTCTCTTCTTTGCTCATTGCCTTGTCTTTTGTCTTGCAAAACTTCACCTTTGTAAAGCCAAACTTTTACGCCGATTTTACCATAGGTTGTGTCAGCTTCCCAAAAACCGTAGTCAATGTCAGCTCTTAGTGTTTGTAGTGGAATTGTGCCGTCATGATATCTCTCTGATCTAGCGATTTCAGCTCCGCCTAAACGACCTGAAACTTGAGTTTTGATACCTTTAGCTCCCAATTTCATGCATCTACCGATAGCTTGTTTCATAGCTCTTCTAAATGAAATTCTTTTTTCAAGTTGAATTGCAATGCTTTCTGCTACTAATTGTGCGTTAAGGTCAGGTTGTCTTACTTCAACAATGTTAAGAAGAACTGGCTTGCCAAGGAAACTTTCGCATTTTGCTCTTAATTTCTCTATTTCAGCACCTGCTTTACCTATAACCATACCAGGTTTTGCACAGTGAATGTGGATACGAACTTTTGTCGCATCTCTTTCAATCTCAATTTTTGGAACGCCAGCTGCGTGGAGTTGCTTTTTGAGCATTTTACGGAGATTATAATCTTGAACAAGATTATCGCCGAACTCGCTCTTTTTGGCAAACCAACGTGAGTCCCAATCTTTAATAACTCCTACACGAAGTCCGTGTGGATGTACTTTTTGACCCATAATCTACCTCCGCTTATTCTTTTTCCTTCACAACAAGTGTAATGTGTGAAGTTCTTTTTAATATTCTGAAGGCTCTGCCTTGTGCTCTTGGACGAATTCTTTTCAAAATTGGTCCCGGTGTAACAAAACATTGCGACACATATAATTTGCTAGTGTCCATGTTTAAATTGTTCTCCGCATTTGCGATAGCGCTTTTTAGAAGTTTTTGCAAATCTTCACAAGCAGCCTTGGGTGTGTGTTTAAGAATACCCATAGCCAGATCAACTGGCTTATTTCTGATAAGGTCGAGTACTATTCCAACCTTTCTCGGTGAAATTCGGGTATATTTCAATATAGCTTTTGCTTCCATTTTATATACTCTCCTTTACCTTATCTGCTTGATTTGCCACCTGCGTGGCCTTTGAATGTTCTTGTCGGAGCGAACTCACCTAGTTTATGTCCGACCATATCTTCAGTCACATACACTGGAACGTGTTTGCGTCCGTCATGAACAGCAATCGTATGTCCCACGAAATCAGGGAATATCATCGAAGATCTGCTCCAAGTTTTAATAATCTTTTTCTCACCGGCTTCATTCATCTGCTGAACTCTTTTAAGCAATACCGGCTGAATAAAAGGTCCTTTTTTTAAGCTTCTGCCCATATTCTGATTGCTCCTTTCGATTACTTGCCGTTTCTACGCTTAACGATAAATTTATCGCTTGCTTTATGCTTGTTTCTTGTTTTGTAGCCAAGTGCCGGTTTACCCCAAGGAGTAACAGGACCTGATCTACCTATTGGTGATTTACCTTCACCACCACCATGAGGGTGATCGCATGGGTTCATAACCGAACCTCTAACTGTAGGTCTAATACCCATGTGTCTTTTTCTACCAGCTTTACCGATTTTCACGTTTTCGTGGTCGATATTACTTACTTGACCGATAGAAGCCATGCAGTTTTGAGGAACATTTCTTAACTCACCTGATGGAAGTCTCAAAAGTGCATATCCATTTTCTTTAGCCATTAACTGTGCCATGATACCTGCACTTCTTGCAAGTTGAGCACCTTTACCAGGATACAATTCAATGTTGTGAATGAATGTACCTACTGGGATGTTTGCTAAAGGCAATGCGTTACCTGGTTTAATATCTGCTTCAGGGCCTGAAAAAACTTTGTCTCCAGCTTTTAAGCCGTTTGCTGCAGTTATATAACTTTTTGTTCCGTCTTCATATTGGATTAACGCGATGAATGCGCTGCGGTTTGGATCGTACTCGATACCTAAAACAACTGCTTCGTCATTTCTTTGACGTTTGAAGTCGATTAATCTATATTTTTTACGGTTTCCGCCACCTCTGTGACGAACTGTGATTCTTCCGTAGCT
>CAYJBU010000159.1:0-5873 GCA_964368155.1 uncultured Eubacteriales bacterium
CTTAGTTTGCGATGGTGACATCCAAATGTGTCACACCTTATGGCGCAGAGGATGCGACTCGAACGCACAATGCCTTACGGCACACCACATTTCCAATGTGGCTCCTTACCATTAGAATACCTCTGCATGCTACAACTATAATATTATACACAACATATGTAGAAAAAGCAATAGTTAATTTAAAAAAACTTAAAATAGTTAAAAGGGTATGCAAAATTACCCAAAACAATAACAATCTGTGCAGACTTAGTTAAAATAATATTACCTTTGCACCATGTATGCAAAAGTATAGAGTGGAAAGATTAGCAGACGTAGTAAGTGTAGTGTTATTTTTTATAATTAATTATGTAATTAAAATGTATGTAGAGCATATTAATTATGTACTTTAACACTTTGTAATGAAATTGAACGAATGCTGTGAAAAAAGATAAAAATAATC
The DNA here is from genome assembly GCA_964368155.1 of uncultured Eubacteriales bacterium. Lineage (GTDB taxonomy): Bacteria > Bacillota > Clostridia > Oscillospirales > Acutalibacteraceae > SIG603. The sequence goes on from CAYJBU010000159.1 coordinate 440, forward strand.
ACAAAAATTTCTTTTTATTAGACAGAATTAAAGTTGATTAAAAAAAGAAAGTGATATATAATAAAATTGTTAAATGAAGAATGGCAAGTGGTCAGTTTATTAAACTGGTTGAAAGGTGGTTATGATTATGAGTAGACTTAAGGCATTCGTCACAGGTGGGAGTAGAGGTATTGGTTCCGGGATTGTAGATGTGCTATCTGACGCGAATTATGACATTGCGTTTACTTACTACACGAAAAATGAAGAAGCACAAGAGTTGTGTGAAAAAGTTAAAAGTAAAGGTGTGAATTGCTACTATTTCCAAGCATCCATGGAAGAAAAAGATGTGCCTGAAAAAGTCACCAATATGGCTATTGAGGCACTTGGAGGCATTGATTTAATGGTATGCAATGCGGGTGTAACAAAGCATTTTAATATATTAAGGCTTAAAGATGAAGATATTGATTATATGTTTAATATTGATTATAGGTCGTATGTGATTTGTGCAAGAGAAGCAGCACAAAACATGGTTGAAAACAAAGTTAAGGGAAATATAATTTTTATCACTTCAACTAGAGGGATAAGAGCTTATCCTGAAGATGCAATATATGGCGGAATGAAAGCTGCGCTGAACAGAAGTTGTGAGTCTTTTGCGTTAAGTCTTGCGGAGTTTGGGATTAGAGTAAACAGTATTGCGCCTGGTGCGACAAGTACTAGAGGCGATATGAGTATCGAGAGTTTAACTCAAGGAACTCTTAGTGAGAAAATACCGTTGAAAAGATATGGAACACCAAGAGAAGTGGGACACCTAGTAAAATATATAGCATCAAAAGAAGCAGATTATATGACTGGGAACATAATAAAGTTAGACGGAGGGTTGATACTGCCCGGAATAAAAGAAAGAGATTATGATATTTAAAATTGCATAACTCCTACGAAATTCAAGAGGTAGTAGTTGCAGTCTGCTGTCATTATTTTTAGGTTTTTTCTAGAAAATAGTTGAAAAATAAAATATCTTGCTTATTTTAAAGTATTGATGTATAATAAAGTAAGATTTGAATGTCGAAAAATGTTGATAATTGTCACATTTTGAAACGTTTGCGCTTGTTATTATGATTATTTGAATAGCTAATATAAAAAACTTATAGTCTAATTTTAAGCGTTTGATTTAATGAAAGGGTAGTGACTGATGACTTGCAGAATGGAAATTTTGTGAGATAGCCGTGTCATGGTCAAAATATGTTTGAAATACTAGATAAAATAGGTGATTTTTTCAGAAAAGGGAACATCTTAATTTATACACTACTTGCATTTGTTGTAATTATTGGAATTGCATCAGCGATAGTTTTGATTTTTCCGAGTTCGGGGGAGTCGGTAGAGGGTGATGAGAGTAGTGTTAGCCAAACCGAAAGCGGACCACTTATTGTCGATGACATTAGAAGCGGAGAGATGGTTATTCCAAGATATGATTATCCTGTCAACACAAGAGACAGAGAAGATTTTAAGAATGTCAATGGGGTTATCACATATGAGGGAGAAAGCAGTTTTGGAATTGATGTGTCAGAATATCAAGGTGATATAGATTGGGAAAAGGTAAAAGAAGCAGGTGTTGAGTTTGCGTTTATTCGTGTAGGATATCGTGGATATTCAACAGGAAGTCTAAATCTTGACAACCAATTTTTAGCTAATATCAAAGGTGCTATTGAAAATGATATCAAAGTAGGAGTCTACTTTTTCTCTCAAGCAATAGATGCAAAAGAGGGGGAAGAGGAAGCAACTTTTGTTCTGGAACAAATTAACTCATACAAAAATGATATCGATTATCCTGTGGTTTTTGACTGGGAGAGAGTGGATGCAGAAAATACAAGGACCGAAAAATCAGACGGTGATACAATAACAGAAGCTGCAAACGCTTTTTGCAAGAAAATAGAAATGGCTGGATATGACCCAATGGTTTATTTAAATAAAAGCATGGGTTATGGTTTCTATAATTTAAGTGCTTTAGACGGCTATCCTTTGTGGATTGCGGAATATGAAAAAGCTCCAAGTTTTTATTATAATTTTGATGTATGGCAATATACCGCCAGTGGAAGCGTTGATGGTATAGAAGGAGATGTTGACATTAATATGTCGTTTATAAACTAGAAATCAATTGATTTGTGCTATGAAATGATGATTTTATGAGAAAGTGATTCACCGCATTTTCCACGATTAGGTTTACATAAATTGTAAATGTCGTCAGCGATGCATTCAAGGTTAAATTGGGTTCTTGCATAATTACTTAATACTTCAGTATCTGAAATCTTCCCAATTATGGGGAGATTTTTTTTGCTGTTTCTTATAATCTCTTTACCATTATTATTCATTCCTAATATTCTTACATAAGAAGCAGATTGCATTTCCTTAGTAATACCAAGAAAAGCATGAAAAATTAGTCGCCTAACTCTGGCTAAAGTATATCGTTTTGATTTGATTAATGAAAAAAGTTCTTCAATAGTAGTAGCGTCTCTCACTGCCTTGAATATTTTATTGTGTAGACCTTCGCTGATATCTGGTAAAGCTGAGAACTCATTTGCTGTCATTGTTCTAAGTTTACATAAAATAGAGAGTTCTAATGTAGAGAAAAATACAGGTCCTGCTCCTGAAATGAATTCATGCTTAATAATCTCAGCGCACTCCATTGGCATTTTTTCAAAAAAGCTTAAATCTGAATTTGAAATCATTTCTCTGATTTGCTTTGCAGATACAATGGGCTCCTTAGAATTAACGTCGTGTGCTCCTCCAACACGCTTTATTGTCTTGGGTGTGATAACCGAATGGTTATTAATAATTGCTGTCATGTATTCAATTGCTAGATTATTGTTTGAACCGGATAATTCGTTCAAATAATCGCCATCTAACAACTCATTAACGCAATTTTCTCGAGCTGCAGCAAAAGTCATTCCTTTTTTCATTTCTTCTTTGATTCGCAAATTAAAACTTTCACTCTCTATCACTTCAATAATTTTTTGTAGAGAACTAATGTTGCCACTCTCACTGCCAAAATATATATTATCAATTATTCCAAGTGAATTTAATATTTTTATGCTGCCATCTGCGAAAGCTTTTGCACCTGAAGTAGCAATTGGTAAAGGTAGTTCTAATACTAGGTCTGCACCACAAGCTAATGCCATTTTAGTACGTGCCCATTTATCAAAAATTGCAATATCACCTCTTTGGACAAAGTTACCACTCATTAAGCAAACCACTAGTGAAGATTCTTCTTTCATTTTGTCAATTATGTATTTGTGACCTAAATGTAGTGGGTTAAACTCGCATATCAAAGCGTTAACTTTCTGGTTATTTATCATTTTTGATCATCCTTTCGCTTTGTTAAAATAAATTTACATTCTTTTAGTCTTAAACACTTGCATTTTGTCGCAAATTGTATTATTATTATATTCGAGATTTGTTGTTTTATCAAGTGTGATGAGGAAATAAACTAGCTTTTTTTATTAATAAAAATTTTCACATATTGTATTTCGAGAGTTTTACATAGTTAGTTGTAAGTTTTGGGTGATTTATGCAAGTGAAATTCAGATTTTGTAAGAAAATAAATATATTTTATATAAAAATTTGCAAACTTTATTTTAAAAAACAATGTAATTAAATGTGCGTTTGCACTCTTATATTAAAAAATGAAAAATAATAATTATTCGGAGGTTTAAAATGAAAGTTCTTGTTATTAATGCAGGCAGTTCTTCACTAAAATATCAATTGATTGATATGGAAACAGAGCAAATGATTGCGAAAGGAAACTGCGAAAAAATCGGGCTTGATATTGGTATTTTTGGTCACAAAACTGAAGACGGAAGAACAATTTTTAACGAAGTAAGAATGAATAATCACACAGAAGCATTCCAACAAGTTAAAAAAGCGTTGCTTAGTGAAGAAGCAGGAGTTATCAACGATTTAAGCGAAGTAGTTGCTATTGGTCACCGTGTAGTTCAGGGCGGATCATTATTCAGTAAATCTGTTTTGATTGACGAAAATGTGCTAGAAGGTATTGAAAAAATGATACCGCTTGCTCCGTTACATAATCCAGCACATGTGCAAGGCATTAAAGCTTGCTTAGAAGTGTTTGGTGAGAAAGTTCCGCAAGTAGCTGTGTTTGATACTGCATTCCATGCTACAATGCCTCAAAAAGCATATATGTATGCGATACCATATGAGTATTACGAAAAATACGATATTCGTCGTTATGGTTTTCATGGTACTTCACATAAATTCGTTAGCGCAAGATGTGCAGAGCTAATGGGTAAAAACATCGAAGATTTAAAAATCATCACTTGCCATATTGGTAACGGTGCGTCAATTACAGCTATCGATGGTGGTAAAGTTGTTGATACAAGCATGGGGTTAACTCCTCTTGATGGTTTCATGATGGGAACAAGAACAGGTACGTTAGATCCGTCAGTTGTAACATTTATTGCTGAAAAAGAAAATCTCTCTTCACAGCAGTTATCTGATTTGTTTAACAAAAAGTCAGGTTTATTAGGAATTTCGGGAGTTTCAAGCGACGACAGAGATGTAAGACAAGCTGAATTGGACGGAAATCCAAGAGCTATTTTAGCGCACGAGATGTTAGTTTATCAAATACAAAAGTTTATTGGTAGCTATGTTGCATCTCTTAACGGCGTTGACGCTATTGTGTTCACTGCTGGATTAGGCGAGTATCAATTCTTTTTGCGTGAAAGAATTCTTAAAGGTATAAGCTATTTTGGAATAGACTTAGATGTTGAAAGAAACGAAGCAGCTAAAGGTGTAGAAGCTGAGGTAACAACACATAGCAGTAAAGTTAAGGCTTTTGTTATTCCTACAAATGAAGAATTAGTTATCGCAAGAGACACAAAAGAAATCGTTTCTAAATTATAATATAATTAAAGTCTACTGAATAATAAGCTATTCAGTATAAACGCAAAGCGCGTATGTTGTTTAATTCGCTCTTTGAGCGAATTAAACAACTTATCTTGATGCTATCAGCTGTATTTTCGACACAGGCGAAAATCTAAGAGCAAGGATTTCCTAAATATTCTATTAAAATCCTTACACTTAGACAACTTAAAGAAACTTTCTTTTGTGAGAGAAAGCCATTTTTAAGTTCTTCAGCAGGCATTAATTATTGGCGTTGTTGCAATTAGGCAAAATAAAAGTATACAAGGGAGTGTTTTCATGCCCTCCCGAAAATTAAGAAATAAAATTGATACTATTCAGACAGGCATGAAATTCTGTCTTCTCAATATTTCGACTAAAGTACAAAAATAAATGATAATACACAATCAATTTGCTGAAGTAGCTCAGTTGGTAGAGCAGCTCATTCGTAATGAGCAGGTTCGTGGGTTCGAATCCCATCTTCAGCTCCAGTCGAGTAGCCTCGACACGCGTTTCGCGTGCTGAGGTTTTATTTTTTTGAATG
>CAYJBU010000160.1:0-390 GCA_964368155.1 uncultured Eubacteriales bacterium
CTGAATACCCAAGAGAAGAAGATTATCTTCTAAATTTGCGTATAAAAATAAACAACGCTATCGCAGGTGCGGTGTAACATTGTTATTTGTTTTTTCCTTTATAAGTCACTGTTCATTAGTAGTATCTTTTCAGCAAATTAGTAATTGAAATAAATTAAAGAGGTATATAATAGATGGCAATTAACAAACAAGAAATTGTAAATGAACAGTATCGAAATTCTACAAACTTAGATATTAGAATATCTATTCACCAAAAATACAGCACCAATAAGCAGGGTTTTCAGAACTGGATTTTGGAGCAATATAATGTTCTTGATGAATATAAAATCATTGAACTTGGTTGTGGAAAAGGTGATTTATGGAATAAATTTTGTTTTCCAAAAAATGTAG
>CAYJBU010000160.1:400-5837 GCA_964368155.1 uncultured Eubacteriales bacterium
AAAATTCAACACTTAATAATGTTGTTTTTAAACAAGTTGATATTCAAAATATACCATATTTAGACGAGAATTTTGATATGGTTGTTGCAAACATGATGCTTTACCATGTACCTGATTTAGATAAAGGACTTAAGGAAGTAGCAAGAGTTCTAAAAAGTGGACACAAGTTTTACACGACCACTTATGGCGAAAACGGAATTACAAAATATATCCAATCTTTGTTAAATGATGGTGGTTTTACAGATAGCCAAAACAAGACTTTCACTCTTCAAAACGGAGAAACCCTATTGTCAAAATATTTTAGTAAAGTGGAACTTAGACAATATGAAGATAGTCTGGAAGTTACTGATACTAATGATTTGATAGATTATGTTTTTTCAATGTCAAGTATGATTGGTTTAGACCATTCAGATAGACCGAGGTTGTTTGAAGTTTTAGAATACAAAAAAACAAATGGGAAAATTACAATTCCAAAAGAGTATGGCATTTTTATATGTACTAAGTGAGAAAATGTGTAGAAAATGACCTTTCAAATAAGTATTCATTATATGTAGATGTTATATTAATCTTCTGAGTTGAAAAAAATTCACTCACGAAAATAATATAGAAAAAACACCTTTGGGACAGGCTTTCATGCCTGTCCCAAATCGTTAATTTTACCTGTTTTTGGGGAGGGCGTGCCCTCCCCTACTTTTTGTTTATTTTTAACTTAATTCGGCAACCCTTACTTTTTACTAAAATTTCATTTTTTGTGCCTGTTAAAAGCTACTTTCCAACGCAGAAGCGTGAGAATACATTGTCGACAAGCACATCACTCACTCGCTCGCCTTTTAACTCTAGCAAGGCTGAAACAGCCTCCTCAATCACAACTGTCACTGCGTCTAGTGTGAGATTTAGCTCAAGAGTTGAAATTGCCTCGTCCACTGCAATTTTTGCTCTATACACTGCTTCTCTTTGTCTTTGTGTGCAAAGTTGTGAAGTTCCTGAAACGATTTTTCCAGTGCTGAACATTTTTTCAACAATTTCTCTTAATTGTGTTGAACCCTCGCCACTTAATGCAGATACATAAAGGCAATTTTCTATATTTTTTTCGATGAAATTTGTATCTGCTTTAACTTCTAAATCGGTTTTGTTTATTATTGCAACGCATGGTCTGGTTTTGCACAGCTCTATTAATTCCTTGTCTTCGTCACTCAGTTGTGCCGAAACATCAAAAACAGCAAAAACCAATTCAGCAGAGGAAATTCTATCTTTTGCAAGCCTAACTCCAATTTTTTCCACTGGGTCTTGAGTTGCTCTTATTCCTGCAGTATCTGCCAAAATCAGTGGAATTTCACCAAGCATAACCCTCTCTTCAACTACGTCTCGAGTTGTACCTGCAATGTCAGTGACTATCGAACGCTCACAGCCTGAAAGCAAATTCATAATTGTGGATTTTCCTACATTTGGTCTGCCTGCAATAACAGTGTTTAGTCCGTCTCTGTAAACCTTTCCCATATCGAAATTTTCAATCAAAGACTCAAGTTTTCCACAAACTTCAGTTAACTTTGTTGATAACTTTTCATTATCGATAATTGGCATGTCATCGTCGGGATAATCCGCCCACGCAGAAAGGTCTCCCCCCATATCAACCAAATTGCCAAGCAAAGAGTTAATTTCTTTTGAGAGTCTACCCTCTTTTACACTCAGCGCTGCCTCGTGCGCCCTTTTTCCTGTTGCGTGAATTAACTCAATAACTGACTCGGCCTGTGCTAAGTCGATTTTTCCGTTTAAAAAAGCCCTTTTTGTAAATTCTCCCTCGGTCGCTGCTCTTGCACCTGAATCAATCACTAGATTTAGTATTCTTTTTGCAGTGTAATTTCCTCCATGACAGGATATTTCAACAACATTTTCGCCGGTATAGCTTTGAGGCGCAACGAAATTTAGTACCACCACTTCATCAATAACTCTCAAATCTGAATCAACGATTTTGCCAAAAGTCGCTGAATATGCTGATAAATCGGAAACTTTCTTCTTGCCTTTGAAAATTTTATCTACTATTTCAGCAGAATTTTTCCCTGAAATCCTTATTACTGCAATCCCTCCAACGCCTTGCGCAGTTGCAATTGCTGCTATTGAAGAGTTTTCTATGTTTATCATTATCAGAAGTCCTTTCTTTAAGTGGTAGTTTCTATTAATACAAAACTTTACATTATTTCTCCACCAGTTAATCAGTGGACAAAAGATTAAATATACAATATCTAATCTCGAAAAGTTTTCAACATATTTCCGTATAATTGTTAATTCACCGACAATTGAATAAATATATAAATTGGTGAGATATTTTACTGATAAATCAAATAGCAGGATTTTGAAGCCAAAATAGGAAAAAGGAATAGACAAAATTTGCTATCCGAGCAATAATAATAAAATGCAGGGAATAGTCGCCGCAATACAGCAAAGACTGTTCCCTACACAATTCATTTCATATATGCAATTATTTCATCATTATGAAATAAAATTACAATTTGGATAAAATCATTTATTTAATTCTGCCATATAGCGGAACATCAGTAGCTTTCTTAAATTCAGACTTGCTTTGCTTTGCGATGTCAGACATATCACTGCCTGCATCGTCATAGATAACAGCTTTTGCAACTTTTTCTCTGAATTCATTACTATCATTATAATTTCTATCACGTCTAGCGCCACTGCCATGGTTATTATTGTTTCTTTGAGGTCTTCTGTCGTTGTTATATCTTGGCTTACTATATTTTCTTTCGCCATCAACAGGACCGATAACCACATGACGAGTTAAATCTTCACCCTCACTCCAAGATTTTGCACCTTCAACAGATTGAACTGCAAAGTGAATTATTCTTCTTTCGTAAGGATTCATTGTTTCAAGAACTTGATTTTTTCCATATTTAATTGCTTTTAAAGCAATTTTTTTGCCGAGGCTTTCAAGAGTTTCTTTTCTCTTTTCTCTGAAATTTCCGACATCAAGTGAGACTCTTAGATAATTTGATTCACCTTGATTTGCGACTAATGATGTGAGATATTGAAGTGAATCGAGAGTATCTCCTCTGTGACCTATAATAAATCCAATGTCATCACCGTCTAATTTAATCAAAATTCCGTCTTCTTCCTCAATAACTTGAATTGAAAAATTAGGAATTTCCATCTTTGCAAAAACTTCTTTTAAATACTCTGTAGCCTTAATTTTTGGAGTTACTTCATAAAAAGCTTTTACCTTTGCAGGGTTTCCGCCAAACATCCCAAAAGTTTTTTTAACAGGATTTTCTATAACTTCCATTTGTGCACTTGCAGTTTCTACACCTAGCTCATTACAAGCATTTTGAAACGCGATTTCAATTGTTTCACCGGTAGCTATCGCTTCTCTTAACATAACTTAGTCCTCCTCTTACTTTTTATTACCCAAATAATCATTAGAAGATTTACCTGACTTATGAGATTTTTTCTTAGATTTTTGAGTATTTACGTCTTTGTTCGCACTTTGAAGCTGTTTTTGTTTTGAAGCTTCTATTTTTTCCGCAATTTCGTTTTGTTCATTTAACGGTAATTCCACATATTTATATTCATTTTGTCTCATAGTCACAAAACGACTAGCCTCAGCCCTTGAAGTCATATGAGCTGCACTGAAAAATTTATTTGTAACTATATATTGAATTGTACTTACAAGTTGGTTTGCAATCCAATAAATACCAACAGCTGCCGGGAATGTAAATGCCCACCACGCAGACAACAACGGCATAATATACATTGTAGCTTTCATGCAACCTGGTTGTGCTGTGACAGAATTTTTTGCTGCCATGTAAGAAAATCCCCATGATGTAACCAAAGATAACACAGGAATAAGCCACATGAATTCAAAAAATCCGGCTTCTGAAGGGAATTTTAATAAATCCCATCCTAAAAATACAAATCCATCTGAAAAACGTTCGATTTTTTCTATATCAGCAGCATCAAACATTGTCATTTGATCGCTGTAAGTATCCCAGTTACGAACTATCTCAAGTTCTATATAAGCAGTAGTCTCACCTACAATACCTTTTACAACTTCAATTGCTTGATTTACTTTATCCGTTGCAATATGCAAAGTATTTCTCAAAGGACTGTTAACAGAACTGTAAATTCCAAGCATAATTAACAAAGGAATAAATGTCGACAAACAACCTGATGCTGGATTTGCACCTTCTTTTTGATATAACTTTTGAAGTTCTTCTTGATATTTTGCTTTGTTGTTTGCATATCTAGCTTGAAGTTCTTTTTGCTTTTTTGATAATTTAGCTTGTCCTGCCATTGTTCTTTGTTGCTTTAAATGCATTGGGAACATGACAATTTTAATAATAATTGAAAAGAATATAATTGCTACACCATAGTTATTAAAAATTAAGAATAAAAACCACAGCAAGTAACCGAATATACTTCCAATAAATCCGAAAATATCCAAATTAACTCTCCTTTAATTGTATCAGTAACCTAGTATAAAAATATATAAAAACATAATAATTATTTTTTCTTTTTTTCAGGCACAGGGTCATAACCACCGCGCGTCAGAGGACTACACCTTATTAATCTCCACAAAGACATAAAACCACCTTTGAATGCACCGTATCGCTCTATTGCGGTCATAGCATATTCTGAACAGGTGGGTATAAATTTGCATGTAGCATATAATTTTCTATGTGTAAGATGTTTACGATAAAATCCTATCAAAGTTAAAAATACTTTTTTCACTGTAATAGCCCTGCGCTTTTAAATTGCTTCACCAACAAAGCATTTATATAGCTACTTTTAGCATGTGGGGTTTTTCCCCTTGCAACCAATACAATATCATAATTTTGAGGTAAACTATCTATAATTTCCCTCACGCCTTCTCTTAAAACTCGTCTTGCACGATTACGCACAACCGCACCACCAATTTTCTTGCTTGCAGTTATGCCAACTCTAATTTTAGTATTTCTGTTTCTTAAAAAGTATATAACAACATAGGGGGTAACTAATGACCTCCCTCTTGAATAAACTCTTTTAAAGTCTCGATTTTCACAAATAGCATTAATTTTCATATAAATACAAAGAAGGTCATTTGAAGCACAAAATGCTCAATAGCTTATTAAAACTTCAAATGACCATAACAATTATCAATAAGATAAGCGTGTTCTTCCCTTTGCTCTACGGCGTGCAAGCACTTTTCTGCCGTTTTTATCGGACATTCTTTTTCTAAATCCATGCTCCTTTTTTCTGTGAAGCTTTTTAGGCTGATATGTTCTTAACATAATTATAAGCCTCCTTTCAAAAACAAAACTCGTAATATTCTAATTATTCATTACAAACATAGCTGAATATAATAAAAAATTAGCTTAATCCTTGCAATTAGTAATTATACCTCAACTATACTCACTATGTCAACCAAAATATGATTTTTTTCAAATAA
>CAYJBU010000161.1:0-5816 GCA_964368155.1 uncultured Eubacteriales bacterium
ATGACCCCCTGCTTGTAAGGCAGGTGCTCTAACCAGCTGAGCTATGCCCCCATAATCATCAAAGGATTAAAATTAAGTGTAATCACATTTAATTTTCGCTGTTCTCTCTTGACGACTTTGTTATTATATCACAGTGATTTTATTTTGTCAACATGTTTTCAAAAAAAAATTATAAAAATTTTTTTCTCTTGTTTTTATTGTATAAATTGTAAAATCGTGATATAATATTTCGAATAAAGTTGTCATTAAATTACTTTCGAATATAATGTTAATTATAAGAGAGCAGAAAGCTTTGTTCTTTTCGGTCTTGTAGCCGAAAATATGTAAATATGCAAAAGTTTGTTTGCGAAACCGTTTAAAACATTAATGCTTATAAAGAAAGGAATGGTCATAATCATGATTAAAGTAGGTATTGTAGGATATGGAAATTTAGGAAAAGGTGTGGAGTGTTCTCTAAAACAAAACAGCGACATGGAGTTAATCGCAGTTTTTTCAAGAAGAGACCCTTCTACTATTTCTATATTAACGCCCAATGTTCCTGTTTATCAAATGGATAAACTAGAAGAAATGAAAGGGAAAATAGATGTTCTCCTTTTAAGCGGAGGAAGTGCAACTGATTTACCTGTTCAAACTCCTCAAATTGCAAAGATGTTCAATGTAGTCGATAGCTTTGACAATCATTCACATATAGATGAACATTTTATAAATGTTGATTTAGCTTCAAAAGAAAATAACACTGTGGGGATAATTTCAGTGGGTTGGGACCCTGGAATGTTTTCGCTTAACAGAATTTATGCTGAGTCACTGCTCCCAAATGGTGAAACATATACTTTTTGGGGAAAAGGTGTAAGCCAAGGTCACTCTGATGCTGTAAGAAGAGTTGAGGGAGTTAAAAATGCAAAACAATATACAATTCCTGTTGACGCTGCTCTAAAAGCGGTAAGGGAGGGAAAGAATCCTGTGCTCTCAACAAGAGAAAAACATTTAAGAGAGTGTTTTGTTGTTGCTAACGAAGGAGCAGACTTAGAAAAAATCAAAAATGATATAGTTACAATGCCTGATTATTTCGAGCCGTATGACACTATAGTTAATTTTATCTCCCAAGAGGAGTTTGACAGAGACCATAGCTCTATTCCTCATGGAGGATTTGTTATCAGAAGTGGTAAAACAGGTTGGGATAATGAAAATACTGAAATTGTGGAATATAGCCTAAAGCTTGATTCTAACCCTGAGTTTACTGCTGCAGCTTTGGTAGCATATGCAAGAGCAGCTTATAAGTTAAGTCAGGAGAAAAGTTTTGGAGCAAAAACTGTGTTTGATGTAGCGCCGTCATACCTTCACCCAAAACCAGTTATGGAATTGTATAAAGAGATTCTATAATTTTTCAATATGAATTTATAAGATGTTGTCAATATGAAATTATTTTGCGAAGCAAGATTTTCTTTTATTGGAATAGGTCATGCATTTTCCAATACAAAAAGTCTGCTTCGTGTTTTTCTGCAATTTTCTATATCCCGACCGATATTATCTGAATCCTCCCCAAAAGGGTATTATGCTATTAAGCTACTTTTCCTCCCAATAAAACGCGATTTTCACGTTGTTGTCTACCTTGATTAATCATAAATTGATGTGTGATTTGCACATATTATAGCTTTCAAAATAAAAAAACAGCGATAATCCCATAAAAAAAGAAAAAATTCGACAATTTATTAACAAAGTATTGATTTTATATTAATAATCGTGTAAAATGTTTATATAAAAAATATTTTGGAGGTATCATTTTGAAAAATTCACTCGAAAAAATTTTCGGATTAAAGAAAAATGGGACCACGGTAAAAACAGAAGTCATCGCGGGTTTGACAACGTTTTTTACTATGGCTTATATCATTTTTGTTAATCCAAGTATGTTGAGTATGACAGGTATGTCGCATCAAGGTGTTTTTATGGCAACAATAATAGCATCTATTGTTGGTACACTTGTTATGGGCTTCTATGCGAATGTTCCTTTTGCTCAAGCTCCAGGTATGGGATTGAACGCGTTTTTCACATTTACTGTATGTTTTGGTCTTGGCTTTACATGGCAACAAGCCCTTGCAATGGTGTTAATTTGTGGATTAGTGGGAATGGTCATCACAGCTACTGGACTTCGTGCAATGCTTATTAAGTCTTTGCCAGCAGTTTTGAAAAGTGCTATCGGAGGCGGTATCGGTCTTTTCCTTGCTTACATAGGAATTAAAAATTGCGGATTGATTAAATTTTCTGCTGACCCAGGACAATGGGTTGAAAGCAATGGTTCTGCTTTTATCAACTCAACTGCGGTTCCGGCTTTAGTTAATTTTTCAAATCCATCGGTAGTAGTGGCTATTTCAGGTTTTGTTATCATTGTTATATTGATGGCTTTAAAAGTTAGAGGCGCGATTTTGATTGGCATTGTTACTACATTTGCAATTTCAATGTTTACAATTGCTTCTGGTGTTTCAGCTCATTACTTCTTGCCATATTTGCCAGAAGGTTCTACAATCACAGATGTTTTCTCTTCGGTAAACTTAAGTTTTGATGGTATGGCTTCGGATATTTCTTCAATTTCACAAACAGCTTTCCAAATCGATTTTGCAGGCTTGTTCGTGTCACCTGAAATTGCAATAACTTCGTGTGCTGCTATAATCAGCTTTGTGCTTGCAGACATTTTTGATACTGTTGGTACACTTATTGGTGCTGGAAAAAAATCAGGTATCTTCACAGAAGAAGAGATGAACATGGGTACAAATGATCAAAAAAGTCGTTTAAACAGAGCTTTGTTAGCTGACTTAACTGCTACCTCTGTCGGAGCATTGTGCGGTACTTCTAATGTAACTACATATGTTGAGAGTTCAGCAGGTATAGCAGAAGGTGGTAGAACAGGTCTTACTTCTGTAGTTACAGCTATTATGTTCTTCTTATGTATTCCGTTAGTTTCTGTTATTGGAATTATTCCATCAGTAGCTACTGCCCCTGCATTAATAGTAGTAGGCGTACTTATGATGTCTTCAATTAGTGATATCGAGTGGGGCGATTTTGGCATTGCTGCTGTTGCATTTGTGACAATTGCTTTCATGCCTTTTGCATACAGCATTACAACCGGTATTTCTGTTGGATTTATCGTTTTTGTTCTAGTTCAAATCGTTACAGGCAAAGCTTCAAAAGTCCATCCGATAATGTATGGATTTACAGCATTGTTCATTATTAACTTTATTTTTACAGCAGTGAACAATCTGTAATAGTAAAGGATTTAAATTGAATATTTAATTCAGAGAATAATCTTGAGAGTTCAGAATTTGTTAGAGTATGTCTTCATTTTCTTGAATTTAAAAGATTATTCTTTTTATTAATGTCTTCTCACAAATTTAACAAATACAACAAAAATTTTAATTCAGTTAAAAAAATATCTTGGCAAATTAAGTAATAAATATGTTGTTTTTTTAGAAAAAAAATGTTATAATGATGTGAATTAGTTTGTTCCCTTGCTTATCAAGGTAATATTGGAGGTTTTTATGTTTTTTCTACCCTTGGTTTTTCTTATTAATACAATTGTGTTTATTATGTGCTTGGAAGAGCGCTTTAAGTTATATGTGAATGCCAGTTTGCTTTTGGCTTCATATTTAATTTCAATTATTTTTACACCACTGGTTACAGTATTTTTCGATAACGTAGTTGACGCTTCGATTACTGCTTCTGGATTTAATGCATTTGTTTTGCTAATTACTTCAATTCTTTTTTCATCTAATAATATTGCACATAAAATATTGGTAACACTTTTAGTACAGTTCAATTTTCTTATTTCAACGCTAATTATTCCTCAAATGTTATCAATAAGCTCTATTTCGACAGCAGGATTGATTCCGTCAGTAGTAGGCAATGTCTTCTATTTGCTATTAAGCTTGTTGACAATAGCTATTTTTAGAGGCCCTTTACATCATTTTTTCCGTCGCTCAATCAATCTTTATTCGGTTCTAGCTTGTGTTCTAATGTATTTAGCATGTATGAACGTTGGGGGATTTGTAGCAGAAATAATCGGTTATAATTCTTTTGAGATTAAATTTTTCACTGGGTTATTTTGTTTTCTTGCTGTGGTGGTTGTAATGCGCTCTACTTATTCAGCTTCGAAATCAAAAGAGCGTGACTTCAAAAGGCTTAACACAGAAATTTGCTCGGGTTATTTATATAATAATATTAGTAATACTTTGGCTGATATTAACACTTTCAAGACTGCAAAAAACAATCTTGATTATACAATGGAACAAATTAAGGATATTGCAATCAAAGAAAATAATACTGAGATAGTAAATTATATAGACAATTCCGACTATATTTCATCGCTCAAACCATTCCTTAAATCATATAACGAGAATATATATTTGAATGCGATTATTGCGGCTAAAACTGTTATGGCTTCTGAAAAAAATATCGAACTACTTGCAGACGTTGAAGTGAATGAATTTGACAGCAGGATTAAGCATATTTATGTTTTGATAAATCAAATGTTGGACATAGGCATTAAATCTGCAATGAAATCAAGCTCTAACAATTTGTTTATACACATCAATAGCCAGCAATCCGGTACTGCAAGCATATATGAAGTAACATTTAGTAAAGAGCCAAAAATCAAGACAGAGTTCGATTTCGTCGGATTGTTTACAAAAGAAAATTTACTTAAACTTGCTAATACCACTTTAGAGATTATTATTGACAACTTTGTTAATACTAATAAAGAGCTGGAAAATTACGGGATTGAGTTCTTAGCTGACATGGTTAAAAGGCTTGATGGGACAATGTCTACATCTTCTTATGCTGATAAATCTGGAATAAAAATTATACTTAAGAATTAAAAGGATGATATCATGAAGACTATAGTATTTACAGATAATGCACCAAAAGCAATTGGGCCATATTCGCAAGCAGTGAAAGCAAATGGATTTGTATTTGTTTCAGGGCAAATTCCAATTGACTCAAAGACCGGAGAGTTTTCGGGCGATGATATTGAAACGCAAACAAGGCAGTGCTTAAACAATGTAAAGGCAGTTTTGACAGCCGCTGGGTCAAGTCTTGAAAATGTGGTAAAAGTGAATGTATCTATGTTAAATATGGATGATTTTGCGAAGATGAATAGTGTGTATGCAGAGTTTTTTAATGAAAATTCTCCTGCTAGAGCGGCTGTTCAAGTTGCAAGATTGCCAAAAGATGCGCTAGTAGAAATTGAGGCTATAGCGACATATTAAGAGAGGTGTTACAGTGAATTTTGAAGAGAAAACTTTAAGCGAAGAAGTAGTGTTTGAGGGTAAAATCATTAAGGTTCAGCGTGACACAATAAGCCTTCCTAATGGCAATACTTCATATAGAGAGGTAGTTAAACATGGGGGTGGTGTTTGTGTTGTCGCAATTGATGAAGAAGACAATATATATTTTGTTAGACAATTTAGATATCCATATAAAGAAGAAGTTTTGGAAATTCCAGCAGGAAAACTTGAGGCTGGAGAAGACCCTTTCGAGGCGATGAAACGAGAACAGGCAGAAGAAACAGGCACGATTTCGCGCGCTTATGTAGATTTAGGAAAACTTTATCCAACACCTGGTTATTGTGCTGAAATCATTTATATGTGGGCTGGAAGAGTTTCTGATAAAACTGAAATGAATTTGGATGAAGACGAATTTCTAAACGTGGAAAAGATTAATATTGCTGATGCAGTTAAGATGATTATGAGTGGAGAAATTAAAGACGCTAAAACTCAAACTGCTGTATTAAAAACTTCTATTTTGATTAGCGAAGGCAAAATTTGATG
>CAYJBU010000162.1:0-5788 GCA_964368155.1 uncultured Eubacteriales bacterium
CCTGCCATGGGAGAGAGTCCGTCGAAAGTTAGGTATTCCACCCACTCGCTCATTTCTTGAACAGTGCCACTTCCAACATTAGCATTGATGTATGGCTCACAGTCAAGTTGGGTACAAAGCTCCATAAATTCGTGTGTGCCGAAAGAATTGTCTTCAACTGTGCCGCCCCAATGCGTGTTTATCATTTTTTTGCGGTGTTCTTTTGCACCAATTCCGTCTTTCCAATGGTATTCATCCGCAAAGCAACCACCCGGCCAACGCAACACCGGAACTTTAATTTTTTTCAGTGCTTCTACAACGTCACTGCGCATTCCCTTAACATTCGGGATTTTTGAGTCTTCGCCGACATAAAGCCCCTCGTATATGCATCTTCCCAAATGTTCGGAAAAATGCCCATAGATATTTTTATTTATCTTACTTTTTTTACTTTTTGTGTTAATAATAATTTTGTTCATAAATATTACTTCCTATCTAATAGCTAATGTGGTAATTTCCCTATCCAGTCACCATGCAATTCATTTTTCAAAAATACAGGAATAACGGATATAGGAGTTTTTACTGTGATTGTTTGGCCTCCTATGTATATTTCGCCTGTATGTATACAAGTCCAAGTAGCGCCTGAAGGCAGATATACTTCTCTTTGCTCTGCATTTGCATATAGAACAGGAGCGACTAAAACATCTGAGCCGTACATATATTCATCTTTAATATCCCAGCAATTTTTATCTTCTGGGAATTCATAAAATAACGTTCTCATTATAGGGTCGCCGTCTATATGGGATTGCTCCATTAACAATCTTGTGTAAGGTCTAATCAGTTCTCTGAATTCAATATATTGCTTGAGTATGGGGTACAATGTTTCTCCGAAACTCCAAATTTCGTTATCTCTACCTGTGAAAAGTGAAACCGAACCATCTTTTCTCAAAACAGGTGTTCCACTTGGAGCACGGTCACCGTGCAAACGCATGACAGGGCAGAATGTTCCCCACGCAAACCATCGTGCTATTAATTCTCTAAATTCATGACTATCGGGATTTCCACCATGGAAACCACCAATATCTGTAGTCCACCAAGGAATCCCTGCCATACCCATGCTCAATCCCGCACATAATTGTCTTCTGAAAGTTTTGAAGTCGGAAAAAACATCACCGCTCCATACAAGCGCTCCGTAACGTTGACTTCCTGCCCATGCACATCTAACTAAGTTAACGATATCATTTTCGCCTTCTTGTTTCATTCCATCATAGAATAGTTTTGAGTAATGCTGCGGATATATATTTCCAACTTGTAGTACAGAGCCTTTGCTATAACGATAATTATCAAAGTCATATCGCCCGTATTCAGGTTCTGCTTCATCAAGCCAGAATAGTCTACCGCATCATATGTATGCGTTAAAGTTTCAGCTTCCCACATCGGAAACGTAGGCATATTTGTGTTGGAACTACCGCAGGAAACGAGTTCTAATGTCGGGTCAAAAGCTTTCATAGCCCTCGCTGTTTCTACTGCAAGACGTCCGTATTCCTCCGCAGTTTTGTGTCCTGTTTGCCATGGTCCGTCCATTTCATTGCCCAGACACCAAACTTTAATGTCGTGTGGAGCAGTTTGTCCATGAGATATTCTCAAATCACTCCAATATGAACCCTTGTCATGATTGCAGTACTCAAGCAAATTAAGTGCATCTTCAACTCCTCTCGTCCCCAAATTAACTGCCATCATTACGTAAGTGTCAGCTTTTTTCGCCCAAGAGCAGAATTCATTCGTGCCGATTTGGTTTGTTTCTGTGGTGCGCCACGCTAAGTCTAAACGTTGGGGGCGTTTTCCTTTAGGTCCAACCCCATCCTCCCATTTGTAACCAGAAACAAAATTTCCGCCGGGATAGCGTACTATCGGAATATTTAGCTCCTTGACTAAATCAAGCACATCTGTGCGAAATCCATCCTTGTCTGATAGCGGGTGAGATGGTTCGTATATTCCGTCATACACACATCTGCCCAAATGCTCAACAAATGAGCCGTAAATTCGCTTATCAATTTCGCCGATTTTAAGTTCTTTTTCCAGTAATATTTTAGCTTTTTTCAAAAAAACACTTCCTTGAATCTCGTTTATTTAGTTTAATCTAATATTATAAGTTTATTTTACTTTAATCTAAAATAATTGATTTTATCATAAATAATATCGGTATAATAACACAAAACAAATGGATTGTCAATACTTTTTTGTATATTTTTATTTTAGTTTTTCACATATTGCTTTTTTTATGTAGGTGTAGTATAATATTAAAAAAGAATCTAAATTATTTTAGATAGGAGTGCGGAATAATGCTACATATAAAATCATTGCAAAAATGCAAACTTCTTTTTGATGCGCTTAATTCCGATGTTCGCATAGGAATATTGGAACTTCTAATGGAAAATGGCGAAACAAATCTCAATATGCTTGCTAAAGAGCTCGAACTCACAAATGGTGCTATTACAGCACATATTAAGAAATTGGAGATGGCAGATTTAATCAAAGTGCGTGCGGCTGTGGCTATCCGTGGCTCGCAGAAGTTTTGTGCACTGAAATATCACAAACTGCTCATTGACTTCTTTGAGGAAAGTGAAGTGAGCGAGCAGGTATATACCTACGACATAGACATCGGGCATTACACGGACTACAAGGCTCGCCCTACTTGTGGGATAGTCACGCCTAGCGGAATACTGGGTGAGTTTGACGACCCACGATATTTTTCTTTTCCCGAGCGCTTTAGTGCAGGAGTTATTTGGATGGGATCCGGATTTCTTGAGTATGTTATACCGAATAACTTAAAACTTTCACAGCGAATGAGCGAACTACAAATTTCTGTGGAAATATCCTCGGAAGCACCCGGTTTTTCGGAAAATTATCCGTCGGATATCTATTTTGAGATAAACGGCTGTAATTTAGGAATAATAACAACACCGGGGGAATATGGCGACCGCAATGGAATGCTAAACCCTGACTGGTGGTACAGTTATTTAGGACAGTACGGCAGACTGAAGATGATTACCGTTAACAGCAAAGGCACTTTCGTAGACGGACTTCAATTATCCTCAACTACCGTAGAGAATTTAAATATAAAAAGCGACACAAAAATAAAATTTCGCATGGGTGTGCATAAAAACGCTTACCACGCAGGAGGATTTTACCTATTTGGTAAGGAGTTCGGCGACCATGCACACGGCATTCTCACAAAATTGTTTTTTGAAGAAGTGCCGAATAAAAAGGGGGTTTTATTTGAGTAATTAACAATAATTAGAATTAATAAGGTAGGACAAGGAACTAAAGAACTTGACTTTGATTGTTATATCTGATTAAATCATATATCCAGATGTATATCATGGACAATAAATAGCTTGATTGCCAAATTAGTTATTTTTCGCAACCCCCATAAATATATTACACGAGGAGAATTATTATGAATAAGTCGAATTTTACAAAGAAACTATCCATACGCAATGTGCTCGTAAGCGACTCTTTTTGGGGCATTATGATGGAGAAAACTCGTACGCACGTTATCCCATACCAATGGGAGGCGCTTAATGATAGAATTTCGGAAGCGGAACCCAGTTATTGTATCGCTAATTTTAAAATTGCAGCACAGCTAACTGCGCATAAAAAAGACCCTAACAATGTAGCTATACCTGAAAACGTTAAGTTTAGAGGCTTTGTTTTCCAAGATAGCGACCTTGCAAAATGGATAGAGGCAGTGGGTTATTCTCTTGCATGGCACCCCGATTCCGAGCTTGAAAAAATAGCGGATTCTGCTATTGATTTAATTTGCTCGGCTCAACAAGACGACGGATATCTAAATACATATTACATAATTAACGGTTTAGATAAAAGATTTACAAATCTTACAGACAATCATGAGCTATACTGTTTAGGGCATATGATAGAGGCTGCACTGGCGTACTTTGATGCTACGGGAAAAGATAAACTTTTAAAAGCGATGATTCGCTTCATTGAATGTGTCGAGAGCCATATCGGTATTGGGGAAGGCAAAATGAAAGGTTACCCCGGGCATGAAGTGCTCGAAATGGCGTTAATGCGCCTCTATGAAGTGACAAATGACGAAAAGCATTTAAAACTCGCAAAATATTTCATCGACCAAAGAGGTCAATCGCCACTTTATTTTGAAGAGGAAGCTAACAAACGCAATGCAACTCATTGGGCTGACAGCTATTTCAAATATCAATACTACCAAGCAGGTAGACCTGTACGAGAGCAACATAAAGCTGAAGGCCATGCGGTGCGTGCTGTATATCTTTATTCCGGAATGGCATCTGTAGCAAAAGAAACAGGCGACGAGGAACTTTATCAAGTTTGCTGTGATATCTTTGAGAACATTGCGACAAAACAAAGCTATATAACCGGGGCAATTGGGCAATCAAGCTATGGCGAAGCCTTTACCTATGACTACGATTTGCCGAATGATACAGTATATGCGGAGACATGCGCACAAATCGGACTAATGTTTTTTGTCATGCGTATGCTTGAGATTTCCCCCCATGGCAAGTACGCAGATTTAATGGAAAGAGCACTCTTCAACGGTGTAATCAGTGGAATGTCCTTAGATGGAAAAAGCTTCTTTTACGTTAATCCAC
Organism: uncultured Eubacteriales bacterium; assembly: GCA_964368155.1. Taxonomy (GTDB): domain Bacteria; phylum Bacillota; class Clostridia; order Oscillospirales; family Acutalibacteraceae; genus SIG603. The sequence continues at coordinate 4,626 of CAYJBU010000162.1, forward strand.
TTGAAGCAGTGCCGGAAGCTTCGGAAAAAGACCATTTGAGAAAACATGTTAAAGTAGAACGACAAAAATGGTTTGGTTGTGCTTGTTGCCCTCCTAATATTGCTCGTTTGCTTTCTTCGTTAGGAACATACGCACACACGATAAGTGCAGATACATTTTATACACATTTATTTATTGGTTCTCAAACAACATTTAACATTAACAACACTGATATCACATTAAACCTCCGCACTAAATACCCATGGGATGAAACTGTTGAAGTGAAATTTAAAATGGAGAAAGCCACTGACTTTAAGTATGCTGTTCGTTTGCCGAATTGGTGCGAAAAATACGATTTGAACCTTAACGGCAAAGCGGTAGAGTATAGTGTGATAGACGGATATGCTGTTATTTCAAGACTTTGGGAAAGTGGAGATATTTTATCCCTCACACTGGCGATGCCTGTGGCGATGATGAAATCCAATCCGAAAGTACGTGAGAATATTGGAAAAGTGGCAGTAATGCGTGGACCTTTAGTCTACTGCTTGGAAGAAGCGGATAACGGCAAAGAACTCCACCGTGTGTCCGTAGGAGAAAACCCCGCTTTTGAAATGAAGTTTGAAGAAGGCTTACTGGGTGGAGTTATGACACTCACTTCATGTAGTAAATTTCTCTGTGAAAGTGAAAGCGAGGAAAACTTACTTTACGCAAGGTTTAGTACCCCGAAATATGCAGATAAACAGTTAAAATGGATTCCGTATTATACATGGGCTAACAGAGGAGAGGGCGAAATGCTCGTTTGGGTGCACGAGTGATATATGACGCATTTCATGAATGTACTAAATTGTAAAATGTGTATAAATTGAAAACAGCAAAAATATTGATAAGAATTAAAAGTATGGTTTTGGGGGTTAATTTTTTTTCATTCTTGTGCAGTAGGATTAGGAAACGCTTTATCAGATAGCAGAGAAGTGAGCGGAAGTGCTGGGGTGTCACTTGCGTTTTGTATGCATATAGCAGGCATCATAGTAGAAGTATTTTACTTGTTCGGTGTACAAATTTAAATTACGACAGCCCCTTTTTTTACTTTTCCCCTTGACAAACACTGTCAGAGGACAATGTTTCCGGCAAACTGAGCGATGACAGATTTAGCCGAATGTCAAGACGATATGAGGACGAACAAG